>JAIVHP010000288.1 GCA_020201045.1 Flavobacteriales bacterium | reverse complement strand
GGCCATTCGGATTGAAAATATCGATGCCAACGGCGAGGTAATGCCGGGCTTTTTTATTTTTGGCGACGTACCTACTCCCGAAGGAGAAAACCTCGTTTTCGGAGATGGGTTTCCAGCTTCAGATCCCGGAGTAAACGGGATTACCCTCGACCTGAATTACAACTTTCCCAATGAATCATCTGGATTTATTGTGGTTCAGTTTAAAGAAAATGGAATGCCCGTTGGAAATGGCAATTTCGGTCAGGGTACGTTCTTGTTCCCGCTTTCGGGTACGCAAGAATGGACTACAGAGACTTTTTCGTTTGACGGCCCACTTAACGCCACTCCAGATCAATGTGTAATAGGAATCGCCTCTGCCGACGTTATCGGTGGTGACGCACCTTTTGAAACAGGAGCTTTTGTGGAAGTAGATAATATTTCTCTCCAGAACTCAGTTGATCAGGTGCCAGGCGGGGACTTTGAATCGTGGGCTTATGTAGCTCCGATTTTTTACCCGACAAATTGTGTGGTTGATATACAGCCTTTCGTTCGCAACTTCGAGCAGACTGATCAATCTTTTGAAGGTACGTATTCACTCGTGCTCAAAACGATTGATCGCGATGGAGCGGTAGAAGTTGGTACGGCTAAAATGGGTAGAATGGAAGACGAAAATTTTGTGCCGACCATAGAGCTTGACGAAAACGCTTCTTCTGTTTCTTTTATGTATCACTACAGCGCTACAAACGATCAGGCAGAAGCTACCGTGGTATTTTACAATGAAATTGGCGAAGAATTTATGCCTGTTTTTCAAAAGACTTTCCCACTCGAGCCAAACTTTGAATTCAGTATGATGGATTACGAGTTTTCTGATGACCTTGCAGATTTGCAAACCACACCTACCCACATGAGTGTTGAGTTCAAGTCGAGTAAGGAAGCCGAAAATACACCTCAGGTGGGAAGCGTATTGATATTAGACGATTTGCAGATGGGCACTACGCTCGGACTATTCCAGAGTTTTAAGAATCCCGCAAACATCAGTATAAACGCTTATCCAAATCCTACCATTGGACGGGTATCTTTTGACTTTGGAACAAATAGATCCGGTTACTACCGCGTATTCAATCAGCAGGGTACACAGATTGGCGTTCACCAGTTTGGGAGTACAAAAACCATCGTTTACGATTTGATGGGTCAACCCGCTGGAAAGTACTTTTTTAAGTTTTACCATAACGCCGGTGTGCAGAGTGTAAGGGTTGTGAAGCTATAATCCCGAGCCAGAAAAATTACAATTGAAAGCGGTGCGCTATGCGTACCGCTTTTTTTAGTGTATAAATAACACTATCGCAAATTTTTATAACTTTCCACGCTCAAATTTAAACTTGGGTTTATGCGGCAAAAACCACGATTAGGCTTTTGGGATATTTGGAACATGAGCTTCGGCTTTTTGGGAATACAGTTTGGATTCGCTCTTCAAAATGCAAATGTCAGTCGGATTTTTGAGACCCTGGGAGCGAGCAAAGACGAACTGCCCATTTTGTGGCTTGCAGCTCCCGTTACCGGACTTCTGGTGCAACCCATTGTCGGTTACTACAGCGACCGAACCTGGAATAAACTCGGGAGAAGACGACCTTTTTTCCTGGTTGGAGCTATTCTGGCTTCCATTGCTTTGGTGTTTATGCCAAATAGCCCCACCCTATGGGTAGCTGCCGGAATGCTTTGGCTCATGGACGGCTCTATTAATATTTCTATGGAGCCGTTTCGCGCTTTTGTGGGCGACAAGCTCCCCGATGAACAAAGAACCCGCGGGTTTGCTATGCAGAGCTTCTTTATTGGCACCGGCGCGGTAGTTGCTTCCATGTTGCCGTGGATGCTCACAAACTGGTTCGGTGTGAGCAATACCGCTCCAGAAGATCAAATTCCCGATTCGGTGAAATGGTCTTTTTACCTGGGAGCTGTGGCTTTTTTGGGGGCAGTTATCTGGACCGTGATCCGATCTAAAGAATATCCGCCAGAAGATATGGAAGCCTTTATCAAGGAGAAGGAAGCGAGTAAAGGCGTTTGGACAGGACTCAAGAATTCTTTTCTAGGCATTTTTCAAATGCCCGGCACTATGGTTCAACTGGCATTTGTACAGTTCTTTGCCTGGTTCGCCCTCTTCGCCATGTGGATATACACTACATCGGGAGTGACAAGTCATATTTACGATATGAACCTCACGGGGGAAGAAATTCAATTGCTCGAAGAAACTTTCGAAACAAACCAAATGGCGAGGGATTCAAAGAAGGCAGATCAAATTACCGCTGATTTTGAAGAATACGCTGCGGCCATTGCCGGAACCGGACTGGCTAGCATAAATGTGAATTTCGCCAAATTTTTTCTCGACGAAGATGGCAAATTCGATATAGAACTAGCCCCTGAAATGGAAAAACGGTTGATTGAAATACGTCAGGAGTACAACGACGGTGCCGATTGGGTGGGCGTTCTTTTCGCTGTGTACAATGGAGTAGCGGCATTGGCAGCATTTCTGTTGCCTTTTCTGGCTAAAGTTACCAACCGAAAAACTACTCATTTAATCTGTCTTTGTGCCGGTGGAATCGGACTCATCTCCATTTTCTTTCTCCAGGATCCAAACCTGTTAATTCTTTCGATGGTGGGGGTTGGAATTGCCTGGGCCAGTATTCTGAGTATGCCATACGCTATGCTGGCGGGTTCCCTGCCGGCAAACAAAATGGGCTACTACATGGGCGTCTTCAATTTCTTTATTGTAATACCGCAAATAGTAGCAGCTGGGATTCTCGGTTTCCTGCTCAATACTTTTTTTGGAAACGAATCTATTTATGCGCTGATCCTGGGCGGAGCAATAGAGAAAACCTTTCAATACCCACCCAGACGCTTATTCTACTTCAAAGATGGTAAAGCTTTTGGGAGCAAAAGTGAAACGCTCTGATACACTTTTAATTTCTCCGGTAAGTGCATTTTTTAAAGTCGCTCGATTGTCTAAAAACTGCTCGTATTTATGAGATGGAGATTCTACGGCTTCGCCTGATGTATTCGCGGCAATCATAAAAACTCCGTCTTCGCTATGGCGGAAGAATACGTATAAACCGTTCACAGGAACGAACTGCGTTGTTTTGCCGGAGTGAAGGGCAGGTGTGTTTTGCCTCAGCTTTGCCAGGGTTGAGATAAACGTAAACGCTTCGTTTTCCAGATCGCTCCTTCCCGCTTCAGAAAATTTGTCAACGAGATCTGTTGGCCAACCACCCGGGAAGTCTTCTCGAATTTTACCGTGGCCATCGGTTTCGCTCATTAATATTTCCGTTCCGTAATACAAACTCGGTATCCCGCGCATGGTTAAAAGCAACCCCACTCCGATTTTGAATTTTTCAAAATCGCGGTTTACCACTCCGTAAAACCTGGCCAAATCGTGATTGTCTAAAAAGGTGACCATATTCTCCGGATCTCGGTAGATATAATCTTTCGCCAGCGTGTAGTAAACACGTGCAATTCCATCTGTCCAGCCCTGATTGCGCGTCAGTGCGTCATTGAAGGCGTAGTGAAGTTGAAAATCGGTAAGTCCATCGAGGTAATTTGGTTCGGGTCCGAGTCCGTCGCCCATGAACCATCCCTGCGTTGCAGAGCCGTGCACCCAGGTTTCGGCGAAGAGAAATAAGTCTGGGTATGATTCCTTAACTGCTTTCCCCCAACTTCGCATAAAGTCCTGATCGGGATAAGCATACGTATCTATGCGAAGCGCGTCGATGTGAAATTCTTCTATCCACCAAATGGTTTGCTGGATAAGGTACTTCGCCACATGCGGGTTTTTTTGATTCAAATCGGGCATGTGGTGGTCAAACCAGCCGTCGGTCATCGTATTTTTATCGTGCTCAGACGCGTATGGATCAAATAAGGCAGGTGCGCGGTAATTGGTTTGGGTGTACTCATCCCAAAAGTGAAACCAGGAAGAATCGGGCAGATCGGCGAATAGGTAATGCTCGTTTCCAACGTGGTTGTAAACGACGTCTTGAATAATCTTCATGTCGCGATTGTGAAGAGCATCTGCGAATTCGCGGTACAGGGCATTGCTGCCAAATCGGGGGTCTATTTTGTAATAATCGGTAAAGGCATAACCGTGATAGGATGCATTGGGTTGGTCGTTTTCGAGAAGTGGATTGGGCCATACGGCCGTCACTCCGAGCTCTTCCATAAAGTCTATGCGATTGATCATTCCCTGAATGTCTCCACCGTGCCTGTGATAGGGCTCATTTCTATCTACTCCACTTTCTTTCATACCTGGGATGGAGTCGTTAGTCAAATCGCCGTTTGCAAACCGATCGGGTGTAATCAGGTAAATAAAATCTGAAGGGTTCAGCCCTTTTGGGATCCAGGATTTTTCTTTGAACTCATACATCATTGCTACATCACCTGCTTTACTCCTGATGGTGAGTTTTTGAGGGGTTGCACTTTTCGGAATGGATAATTCTAAAATAACGTAATCGGGATTTTGAAGTTCGATGGCTCTGCTGAGTTGGACTCGATTATCGGGGTCAATTACTTCAAAACTTTTTTCGCCAACCGATTTACCGTGAATGAGAATTTCGAGTTTTTCATTCGGCATTCCAATCCACCAATGAGGGGGGTCAACGTGGTAAATTTCTCCCTTTTCCACCTGAGAAAAGACGTTTTTAGGGAATATGCAGGTTAAAAGGAGGGCTGAAAAGATTGAGATTTCAAGAATCCTTGAAATTGTAAACAACTGTAATGTAGGTTTATACATTGTGTGATGATAAATTTGTGGCTTCAATAATACGAGTTATTTAAAAACCATTAAATTTGTTAGTGTAAAAAGTACAATAACCCTATTGAAATCTAAAAAATCAAATTATGAAAAAAGTTTACTTAATGGCATTTGCAATGGCTTTTGGAATCACTTCCATAGCTCAGGTAGATGTTACTTTTCAAGTTGACATGAACGGAGAAACCGTTTCAGAAAACGGTGTTCATGTAGCGGGAAATTGGCAGGATGAAGCCGGCTTCCCCGAAGAGTGGAACCCTGGTTCATCAGAACTGACAGATGGCGATGGCGATGGAATTTATGAGCTTTCGGTGACAGTTCCTCCCGGAATGTACGAATACAAATTTGTCAATGATAATGACTGGCCAGGTGTTGAAGGTGTTCCAGTATTAAACCAAAAAGGCGGCGGAAACGACAATCGCGTTTTTGTCGTGAGCCAATGGCACGCCGATAACGGTGGCTTAACGCTTCCCGCTGTCCAGTTTGGCGGAAGTGCACCCGAAGGTCAGGTTGCAGTTCGGTTCGTTGTGGATCTGGCTAATGAAGAAGAAGTGAATCCACTGGGAGTGCATGTTGCTGGAGATTTTTCAGATCCTGTCTGGACTCCGCAGCTTTCCAAAGCATGGCAAGTTGAAAATAATGTTTACGCTTTTGTGGCTAACGTTAATCCCGATCAAACTTACAGCTACAAGTTCATTAACGGAGATTTCTGGACAAATGATGATGGAGAAGAGCAGGGTGAAGTAGTACCCGATGACTGTGCAACAGATGGAAACAGAGCGGTAGAAGTGGTGTCTGAGGATGTGGTGATTGCTAATACATGTTTTAGTGCTTGCGGTCCATGTGCTATCCCTTCTGAAGTTACGCTTACGGTTGACATGAGCGCTGCGCAAACAGTAGAAGAAAACATCTTTTGTGCGGGTTCTTTCAACGGATACAGTGATGAGCCTATGACCGACAACGGAGATGGAACATACACCATTGTTTTATCTCTGGCACCAGGTGAGTATTTCTTTAAATTTAAGAATGGTCCTGATGGTTGGGAAAATGTTCCACCTGCTTGTCAGGGTGAAGGAACTGCAGATAGAGTGATTACCGTGGTAGAAGAACAGCCATTGAGTTTTACTTCCTGTTTTGAGCAGTGTTCTGAAGAATGCACGCTAAATCCAGATCCGGCTAATATCACTTTCAGAGTGGATATGAACGAAGAAACAGTGTCAGCAGAAGGTGTATATATTATGGGAAGCTTTACTTCTCCAGCCTGGCAGGATGGGGCGGTAGAAATGACCGATGCAGACTCCGATGGTATTTATGAAACAACCATCGAAGTGGGCGGTTCTGCCGATATCCAGTACAAATTCACTAATGGTGATCCAAACGTATCCGAAAATGAAGAATCTGGAGATTTTCAAGCAGGTGGTTGCGGTGCGCCAAATGGTATTGGTGGTTTTAACCGAACCCACACCCGATCTGGTGAAGATGAAGTTCTTCCAGCCGTTGCATTCAATTCATGTCAAACGTTAAGCCTTGAAGAATTGGAAGTAGGAGAAGTTTCCATATTTCCAAATCCATCGGATGGAATGAGCTTTATTCGCATCGAAAACCCAAGAGGGTACACCTTGCGCATGAATATCGTAGACATTACCGGAAAGCTTGTGAGGGAAAATGTGATTTTGAATTCTACACAAAACGAAATCAATACTTCAAACCTAAACGCAGGCTTGTATTTCTTGAATGTCGTTAACGAAAAAAGCGAACGCGGTGTATACAAATTGATGGTGAAGTAATTCACGTCAATACCGCATTCAATTTTTATACTGAACTCGAGAAAGGTTGCCTTTTGGTAGCCTTTCTCGTTTCTTCTTTTCCTTCTGAAAAGTCTTCTTAGTACTTCAGATTTAAGAGTTCCTTTGCCCAAAACTGCTCATCTGTCCGGGTTTTTAAAGTATTCGGAATACCTCAATGAACTGCCTCTCTGCAATAGTGAAACGAGTTAGCGAGTTGTATGCCCGCTTTCCTTTTGGTCTGCTAAGGCTTAAGGTCGCTTTGGCCTTTTTAGTCCTGGTAAAAATTGCGGCTGCTCAATACGCTCCAGTCGAGCAAGGCGTCTTGTTTACACATAGCGAAATTCCGAAAATGCATATTCAAATTGATTCAGATAGCCTAGACCAGCTTTACCTGGAAGAAAATTGGTACAGCGATCACGAGTACCCCGCAGTTTTTGTGTTTGAGACGGCCGAAGTATCGGATACCCTCGAAGATGTGGGGATTCGCTTCCGCGGAAATACAGCACGGGAAAAATTCAAGAAATCATTCAAAATTTCTTTAAATACCTTCCATCCCGGAAGGAAATACCACGGTGTGGAAAAGCTGAATGTGAATGCCGAAACCAACGATCCGTCGATGATTAGATCGAGACTTGGGTGGAATTTATACCGCGCAAAAGAAGTGACGGCTTCGCGATCAAATCACGTAGAGCTCTATATTAATGGTGAGTACTACGGACTTTATCAAAATATCGAGCATATAGACGACGAGTTTGTCGACACCTGGTTTGGGAATAAAAATGGAAATCTCTACAAGTGCCTTTATCCGGCAAATTTGGATTTTGTTTCAAATAACCCAGACGACTACAAGATGGCGCCTTTTGGAGAGCGCACTTATGAAATTAAAACCAACGAGGCGTGGGACAACTACAGCGATCTGGCAGCGTTTATTGGGTTTCTAAATCAGTCGAACGACACGGACCTTAATTGCGAGCTTGAATCGTTTTTCAACGTGCAATCGTATCTGAAAATAGCCGCGATAGATATACTAACTGGAAATTGGGACGGGTATATTTACAATCAAAACAACTATTACTTATACCGCAACCCGCTCACAAATCAGTTTGAGTACATGCCCTACGACCTCGATAATACCTGGGGAATAGATTGGTTGGGACAGGAATGGACAAACCGAAACATCTACAACTGGAGCCAATCCGGAGAACCCCGTCCGCTCTTTAACAGATTGATGGATACTCCCGAGTTTCGAGATATATTTTCATGGCACATTCGCGATGTTCTGGAAAATTATTTGGGAACGGACAGCGCGAATTTAGCCGCGGAAAACCTTCATAATTTTATTTCAGAATCGGCGCTGGCAGATCCTTACCGCCCCATTGATTGGGATTTTGACGAAGCCGATTTTCTCAATGCCCTCGAATCTGCCGCAGGAGATCACGTGGAATACGCCGTATTGAATTTCGTCGGATTAAGAAAAGAGTCAGCACTCAGTCAGGTTGAAAACATCAGCATTGCCCCCATCATCCTGGGTTATACCGAAGATTTTTCCGATTGGCCCAATGCGTTAGCGGTAGAATTATATACCGACGGGCCGGCTGCTTCTCAGGTTTTACTGGAGTGGCGTCTCGACGGGATAGAACAAACTTCAATCACAAGCGCTGGTGACGGAGATGCCGAAGTTTTTGAAATCCCCATCCCCGAAGGTGCATCGCAATTGGAATACAATGTTTCTGTATCTGGCACCAACGGCATGAGCAGATCGCTTTTTTGCGACGATCGCATTGTGCGAAAAGGCAATTCGGATGGTTTGGTATTGAACGAAGTAATGACTTCCAATTCCAGCACCGTTGCAGATAATGCGGGGGAATTTGACGATTGGATTGAGGTATACAATTTCGGAGATGTCCCGCTCAATCTCAGCACCTATTATTTCAGCGACAACAACCGCTCAACGGTTAAATGGGCCTTACCCGATGTAACGATGGAAGCAGGCGATTTCAGCCTGTTTTGGGCCGATCGCGATTTGGAGCAGGGTGCTTATCACAGCAATTTCAGGCTGAATAATAGCGGAGAGAATTTGTTTTTATTCCGCGAAATATCCAATGGCGTCGAGGTGGTAGATTTTATTTCCATTCCGCCACTTCCCACCGATTACAGCTACGGGAGAGAAACAGATGGGCCGGCCGATTGGGTGTTATTTGAGAACCCCACGCCAGATAGTTCAAATTCAGGTGCGTTGAGTGTGCGCGAACGCAATAGTATTGCAGTGTTGCCATACCCCAATCCTACGGCCGACATGCTGAACTTCGGAAAGCCATCTTCCTACATTCTGCGCGATGTATCGGGAAGAGTGCTTTTATCGGGAAAGGGAAGTACCGTAAATTTACAAAGGTTTAATAGTGGTGTTTACTTTATCGAAATCGACCATAGAATTCATAAAATCTCAAAGCTCTAGAACGAAAATGAGTACTTAAAATAATGATAATGAAATTTATAGAGATATTTAAACCTGTTTAGCACTTCTATAAATGAAATTTTTTTTTCAAAATAAATTTGGTAGAAATTACCGATAGTGTACTTTTAACACTATTAATGAGAAATTGACAAAACAATTTACATGAAACATATTTACGCAGTCGCAATATTAGTCTTTTCCTGGACAGCTTCATTCGGTCAGGTCGTTACCATCGATCCGCCTTTTCCTTCAGTTTCCGATGACATTACCGTAACCTTTGACGCAACGCTTGGGAATGGAAATCTCGCTGGTGTGGTGCCTGTTTACGCGCATACGGGTGTGATTTTGGAAGGCGAAGAAGGATGGCAAAACGTACAGGGAAACTGGGGAACGGCAGATGAGAACGTGCTGATGACCCCACTGGGCAACAGTCTCCACGAAATCACCTTTAATATTGAAGAGTATTACGGCCTTGAGCCCGGAGATGTGGTGGAGCAACTCGCCTTTGTTTTTCGAAATGCAAGTGGTACCATTGAAGGAAAAAATGCCGACGGCTCTGATATTTTTGTGGATATCTACGGAGGTGGTTTTGTGACCACTATTACAGCGCCGTTCGAACCATTGATTTTTACGGATAATCCAACTGATGAAATTGCTTTTAGCGCAATTGCCAATCAATCGTCTGAGCTTATCCTTTACTTAGACAACGATCAAATTGCCAGTGATCTGGGTGTGGATGAGTTGAGTACAACTGTAGATTTTAGCGCTTCACCCGAAGGGCAATACTGGTTGTGGGCAGAAGCTTTTAACGGGATGGAAACGGTTTACGACTCAGTGTATGTCATTATTCAGGGAGGAGTTACGACCGAACCTTCCCCCCCCGGTGTGGTGGATGGAATCAATTACATCGACGACGAGACGGTTATCTTGCAACTCTACGCTCCTTTCAAGGATTTTGTGTACGTTCTAGGCGATTTCAACGATTGGGAGTTTAGTACCGATTATTTTATGAATCAAACTCCTGATGGGGAGCGGTACTGGATTGAAATTTCCGGTCTCAACCCAGGACAGGAATACCGCTTTCAGTATTCCATCGACGAAGAAGATATGCGGGTTGCAGATATTTACGCCGATAAAATTCTCGACCCTTTTAATGACGATTTTATTCCCGAAACGGTTTACCCAAACCTTATTGAGTACCCGGATGGTGAGACCACAGAAATTGTTTCTGTTCTTCAAACCGATCAGGAGCCATACAACTGGGTGGTAGAAGATTTTGATCGCCCGCCATCAGATAACTTGATCATTTACGAATTGCTCATCCGCGATTTTGATGAGTCGCACACCTATCAGGCGGTGATAAACCGCCTCGATTACCTCGAAGATTTGGGAATCAACGCCATAGAGCTAATGCCTTTTACAGAATTTGAAGGAAATGAGAGTTGGGGCTACAACCCGATGTTTTACTTCGCGCCAGATAAGTATTACGGTACCAAAGCCGATTTGAAACAATTGGTGGATGAATGTCACCAGCGCGGAATTGCCGTTATTCAAGATGTGGTTTTGAACCATTCTTTTGGCCAAAATCCACAGCTCAGAATGTATTCTCAATCGGGTGGACCCGCTGGGCCACCGGCCGACAACAGCCCTTTCTTCAATGTGGAAGCAACCCACCCCTTCAACGTGGGCTACGATTACAACCACGACGCGCCAATTGTGCAGGAGTTTGTGAAGAGAAATCTGCAATACTGGGTTGAAGAGTACAAGATCGACGGTTTCCGATTCGACTTGAGCAAGGGGTTTACGCAGAATTTTTCATCTGATGTAGGCCAGTGGAACCAATACGATCAAGACCGGATAAATCACTGGAACCGAATAAGAGATGAAGTTTACGAGTACGACGATGAAGTGTATCTTATTCTCGAGCACCTCGGCGACAATCCCGAAGAAACAGAATTGGCAAACAACGGATTCTTGCTTTGGGGCAACATCAACCACGAATACAGTGAAGCATCGATGGGCTACAACAGTAATTTAAACTGGGCCAATTATCAATCGCGTGGATGGGACAATCCCAACCTGGTAAGCTATGCCGAAAGCCACGATGAAGAGCGATTGATGTATAAAAATTTAGAATTCGGAAACAGCAGTGACGGATATGACGTAACCAATTTGAGTACGGCACTGTCAAGACAGGAAGCCATCATGGCTTTTAATAGCTTACTCCGGGGCCCTAAGATGATTTGGCAATTTAAGGAGCTGGGCTACGATTACAGTATCGATTACTGCCCCGACGGCACGATAAACCCTGACTGCAGAACAGCTAATAAACCGGTGAGATGGGATTATCTGGATGAACCCGATCGTTTCCGGCTCTACGAAATAACCAGTGCTATCAACAAGTTAAAAACCGATTATGAAGCGTTCAGGTCAAACGATTACCAGTTTGACGTAAACGGTTTCGGAAAGCGCTTGATCATTGAGCACGAAACCATGGATGTTGTGGTAATAGCCAATTTTGATGTAGAACCCATTTCTCTGATTCCCGGGTTCACCCAAACAGGTACCTGGTACGATTACTTTGCAGGCGAATCTATCGTGGAAGAAAACCTGAACAATGCTTTTGAACTTCAGCCGGGTGAATACCGCATTTACACCACGGTGGAACTGGAAGATCCGGATATCTCGGTCGATGTGGAGGAAGTGGCATTTGATGGCGGTTCTATTCTCAAGACTTTTCCAAATCCGTTTTCGGATTATACGCAGATAAGTTATTCACTTACAAAGGGGCAACAAGTTGCAGTTGACATCTATGATGCGCAGGGCAGGCTTGTAAGTAGACTTTACGACGGAAACCAAACACCGGGTGAGTATCAACTCAGGTGGAACGGTAAAAACGACCGAGGGATGGCCGTTCCTTCTGGCGTCTACTTGGTGACGTTAACGGGAACCGACGGCGTTGCAACAACTAAAATTTTATATCAAAATCAGTAATAACTCAAAAATAACGCTTTAATTAGTGTGTCTTTGACACAATTGTTTTTAACCAGTTCACTAACTAGCTCTAAATGATGAAATCTTACACGAAGTTATTGGGGCTGCTATTCGCAATTACCGCGCTCGCTTTCAATGCAAACGGGCAAACCATTCAGGGTGTGGTATTCGATGAATTTGGCGGCCCAATGCCCGGAGTTACCGTACGTATAGACGGGACAACAAAAGGTGATGCTACAGATCTCGATGGAAAATACACGATCAATAATGCACCTGTTGGAGAGCAAGTATTGGTATTTACGTTTATCGGTTACCGCAAAGTTAAAAAAGCCGTAAATGTAGCCCCATCGGGTACGGTAACCGTTGATATGACTATGGAAGTAGACTCTGAAACACTCCAGGAATATGTGGTGGTGGGATACGGTGTGCAGCGTAAACG
>JAIVHP010000422.1 GCA_020201045.1 Flavobacteriales bacterium | reverse complement strand
TCAAGCTGTTCCAGCAACTCTCCAATCGGCTCTTCGAATTCCAGTAGAATGGGCATAAACTCGTTTTAGTTGGGACAAAATTAAGATTAATTTCAAAAGCGCTTCATTCGTTTCATTTTAGCGCCCATATTTGTGCTATGGTTGTTTTCCCCAATGCAAAAATAAATCTCGGGCTCAAGGTCACATCGCTGCGCCCCGACGGTTACCGAAATATCTCCAGCGTTTTTTATCCGGTGCGCGATTTGCGAGACGCCCTCGAAATTATTCCGCGCAAAGAAAGCAAGAAAGATGAGTTTCACTATACGGGATTGGAAATTCCCGGAAAGGAATCCGAGAATCTCATTCAAAAAGCTGTGGCGCTCCTTCGCAAGGATTTTAATTTCCCCCACCTGGAAGTTCATCTCCACAAATCTATCCCCATGGGCGCAGGCCTGGGTGGCGGTTCTGCAGATGGCAGTTTTACGCTCAAAGCCATCAATGAAGCGTTCGAACTCGGCTTGTCAATAAGCGAGCTGGAAGCTTTAGCGCTGGAACTCGGGAGCGATTGTCCTTTTTTTATTCAAAACAAGCCCGTAGATGTTACCGGACGGGGAGAGGAGATGGAGCCAATTGACCTGTCGCTGCAGGGTAAATACATCGTACTCGCTTTTGGAAAACACAATATTTCTACCGCAGAAGCTTATGCGAATACGGAAATGCGGATGCCGGTAATTTCCCCGGCAGAAATTGTTTTGAGCCAGCCGATTTGGAAGTGGATGGAGCAGCTCGAAAACGATTTTGAAGCCTACGCTTTCAGCAGGCATCGAGATTTAAAGGATGTGAAAGATTTGCTGTACCTAAGCGGAGCCGCATACGCTTCTATGACGGGAACAGGGTCTACCTTTTACGGCATTTTTGAAAAAAAACCCGACCTGGTTGAGTTTGAAAATGCGAATATTTCCTTCTTTACCACCCGGCTTTAAGCTTTACTTCTGTGCGTTGAAGTAGAAATAGATGGCCACAAAAAAGTAGAATATATTGGGTAGCCAAACGGCCAATAAGGGGTTTAGCCCCGCGTTGGTGGCAGCCACTGTAGTAACCTTCATTGCGAAGATGTAGGTTACGGCCACCAATACCCCCAGCGCCAGGTTTGCACCTATTCCACCGCGGCTTTTCCTGCTCGCAATAGATACGCCGATTATGGTTAAAATGTATGTTGCAAAGGGGAAAGATGTGCGCTGGTGCTTTTCAATTTCGTAGTGTACGGTTTTATCCGAGCCTTTCTTGCGCTCCGACTCGATGAAGTTATTGAGTTCATCGTAAACCATCGTTGATGCGATGTTTAACCGCTGCCCGAAATCGCTCGGAGCCAGGCCAATTAGCGTGTCCTTTGATTTGCCTCGGGCTATGCGTTCACCGTCTTCCGTTATAAAGCGTTCGTAGTAATTCTCCAATTTCCACCTGGTGGTAACGCTGTCGTACCTTGCACGCTCGGCCATGAGCTTGTAGGTGAGTTCGCCTTCTTCGTCCCAGTTTTCGAGAGAAAATTTATAGCCAATGTTGTTTACTGTGCTAAAGGATTTAAAGTATGCAATGGAGCCTTGTTCGTATTGCCTGTGAAGATTATTGTCTTTTATGCGATACTGCTTCTTTAGGTATTCGTTTTCAAATTCCAGCCGGGTAGCATTGGCGCGCGGAAGCTGGTAGTGCGTAAAATAAAGTGATCCTGCAACCAGGATGGTGGCACCGATAAAGTAGGGCAGGAGGAGACGGTTGAACGAAACTCCGCTGGCCAGAATGGCGACGATTTCTGTGCGCTGGGCAAGCTGACTGGTAAACAAGAGCACCGACAGAAAAATGAGCAGGGAGCTAAATAGGTTCCCGTAGAAAAAGACAAAGTTTACGTAGTAATCCAGCACAACCTCATTAAACGGGGCGCTGCTTTTAATAAACTTTTCGAGTTTTTCGGACACATCAAATACAATGGCAATCGACATGATTACGGCGAGCATAAAAAAGAAGGTTCCGAGAAACCGCTTGATGATGTATAGATCGAGTTTTTTCATCTCTTACAATCGCTCCTGCACTTTGGCGACCATTTTATTTTTCCAGCTTGCAAAATCTCCTTCCACAATGTGCTTTCGGGCTTCGGCCATGAGCCAAAGGTAAAAAGCCAGGTTGTGAACACTGGCAATTTGCGAGCCGAGCATCTCTTTACTCACAATAAGGTGCCGAAGATATGCTTTGCTGTATGCGCGATCTACATAACTCGTGCCATTCGGGTCTATGGGGCTAAAATCGTCCTGCCATTTTGCATTTCGGATGTTTACAATTCCCTCCGATGTAAAGAGCATTCCGTTCCGGGCGTTTCGCGTCGGCATCACGCAATCAAACATATCTATACCCAGGGCAATGTTTTCCAAAAGGTTGGCGGGTGTTCCTACCCCCATCAGATACCGGGGTTTGTCTTTTGGAAGTACCTGACAAACCACGTCGGTCATGGCGTACATTTCTTCTGCCGGTTCGCCGACGGAGAGTCCGCCAATGGCATTTCCCTCGCGATCCATCGATGCGATAATCTCCGCCGATTCTTTTCGCAAATCGGTGTAAACACTCCCCTGCACAATGGGGAAAAGGGTTTGAGTGTACCCGTATTTATCGGGTGTTTGGTCAAAGCGTTCGCAGCAGCGTTTAAGCCAACG
>JAIVHP010000197.1 GCA_020201045.1 Flavobacteriales bacterium | reverse complement strand
AGGCCATCTTCGAGCAGGGCGCCGATACCTACCGCAGATTTCACCCGACCGTCTTCTCCTTCTCCCGCTTCCGTAACACCCACGTGGAGCGGATAATTCATGTTTTCGCGCATCATATACATCACCAGCATCCGGTAGGCCTGCACCATAATTTGCGGGTTGCTGGCTTTCATGCTCAATACAATGTCGTGGAAATTGTTCTTTCGACAAATACGCAAAAACTCCATCGCCGATTCCACCATTCCCTGGGGCGTATCGCCGTAGCGGCTCATAATTCGATCGGAGAGGGAACCGTGGTTCGTTCCAATCCGCATGGCTGTGCCTTCTTCCTTGCAAATTTTCACCAGCGGGGTAAACCGTTTTTCGATGCGCTCAAGCTCTGTAAGGTAGGTTTCGTCCGTATAGGTGAGCTCTTCAAATTTTTTCTTGTCGGCGTAGTTCCCTGGATTCACCCTGACTTTCTCCACTATTCTCGCCGCTATTTCTGCTGCGTTTGGGGTAAAATGGATGTCGGCCACAAGGGGAGTGTCAAAACCCCGTGCGCGAATACCTTCTTTTATGGAGAGTAAATTTTCAGCGTCTTTTTTGCTCGGGGCGGTGATGCGTACCAATTCGCAGCCCGCCTCAATCATTTTTATCGACTGCTCAATAGAGCCTTCCGTATCCATGGTGTCTACAGTCGTCATAGATTGCACCCGGATGGGGTTGTTTCCGCCCAGCATAACCGAACCGATTCTCACTTCCCGGGTTGGAAATCGATGGTAGGCGGTTAAACTGCTGCAATAGGTATTTTGATCGCTAACGGTAGTCGGCATAAGTTCAATTCTTAGAATTACGAAGGTAACGGTTCTGGGCTTTCATTGTTGCGAATTTACTGCGGTGCGATCTTTGATTTTCTCCGCTTCAATTTTCCTTTTTTTAGGAGGGTATTCAAATACAGCGCTCCGAGTATTAGCGCAGTTCCGCCGTAAAACCCAAAAGTCATTTTTTCACTTTGTCCAAAAATAAAAAAGGCGAGGATGATGCCGTAAACGGGTTCGAGATTTATGGTGAGCGAAACGGTAAAAGGAGTAAGTTCTTCCATCACTTTTACGCTTACCACAAAGGCAAAAGCCGTACAAACGCTTCCCAAAATAAATATCCAAAACCAATCCCAGGCCGGCAGGAAGAACATATTTGCGTTTAGGCCACCGTCTACCCCAAGCCAGATGGTTATTCCCAAAACACCGGCAATCATTTCCACCAGACTAATGCGATAGGGATTGTCTTTTTTGATCAACTTTCCATTTATCGTGGTAAAAAGCGATGCTAAAAAAGCGGCTATTAAAGCCAGCCCAATGCCGAGTTTGTATTCCGTTTCGAAGCTAAAAATCAGGACGAGTCCGGTAATGACCATAAGTCCAAAAATCACTTCGTATGAATCGATTCTTCGCCGGAAGAATATCGGTTCAAGAATTGCGGTGAATAGCGAAGCAGCGCTTAGGCATGCCAGTGTAACCGATACGTTCGATACTTTTATGGCTTCGAAAAACGTAACCCAATGAGCGGCAATAACGAAGCCGACGAGGACGTAAACACCGGCATTTTTCAGAAGGCTTTTCTTAATTTTTCCCGCCGGGTATGCAAATGCGGCAATAGTAACGCTGGCTATTGCCATTCGCCACCATACCAATACATCCGAATAGGTTTCGATGAGCTTTCCGATAATACCGGTAAACCCGAAAATGAATACAATAAGGTGGAGAAGAAGGAGATTCTCAAACTTGGGTTTCTTCATCGGGGGTGCTGCCTAAATTCACAACTCCGCCGGAAACGATGAACTTCATCACATCCGGGGTCTTTGCATCGAGGGGGGTTATATTTTCCGTTGGCACAATATACAAGTTGCCGGAAAAGTTATAGCTGTGGGGCAAATACACGGCTATTTTCCCCGAAGTGATGCTGAGTTGTTCCAAATCGGTATTGGTCACAAACCCCAGTTTTTCAATGTCGCTCTCGCGATTGAGTTTTACCAGAACCGGCCTGGAAAAACTTTTTTTCTGGCCCACAAAAGCTGAGAGCAAGTCGTTTATCGCCGTATATATTGTTCGGAGCAGTGGGATGCGAGCCAGCATGCGGTTGGCAGCGTTTTTAATAGGTTGGGTGATAAAAACAGATCCCAAATAACCCAAACCGGTGATTCCCGCAAGGAGAATAAGAATTCCCAAACCGGGTATTCTCGTTGGGATTAAATCATCTAAAAAAACGAATAGTTGGTAAATGATGTAGATGATGATGGTGATGGGAGCCACGAGGAGCAGGCCCCGGAAGAAATAACTCAACGCCCGTTTCGATAAACTTTTTTGATCCATGGCGGCAAAATTACTTCATTTCAGCGAGTTCGACCCTTAATTTTTTTGGCAATCCGGCTACTACTAAATCGTAGGAGATCGCTCGTTCCTCGCTAAGTTGTATCGCGGTGGTTAATGAATATCTGAATTCACGAATGAGAGTCGAACTCAGTTTCCCTATGAGCGCTGCTCCTATTATCTATATTGATAACTGATATTTAACTGACCATCAGAAATAAATTGATTTTGTTTTATGATAGCCTTAAGCAAAAATTAGCGCTGAGAAAAGTGAGAAAATGGACAAGCAGGGCGTGTTTTGGCGAGAACACAGAGGCGTGCAAGCACGCTGTG
>JAIVHP010000196.1 GCA_020201045.1 Flavobacteriales bacterium | reverse complement strand
GTCATTGATCCGCAAATCACCGGCCCTTTCAGCGACGTTTGCCAGGGCGAAGCCATCTGCTTTGACGAGTGGTTCTGCATTGACGATTGCGGAGACCCGCTTACGCAATTCGAATTGGTGTTGTACGAAGGATTCTTTACCGATTGCGACGGTCCCCCTGCGGGAACAATTGCAGAAGTGATTACCGACCAACTCCCAACTCCACCATACGCCAACTGCGACCCAAATACTTCGGTCTGTTCCTATGGATGGATCGCAGAGCCCGGCCAATACACCCTGTGGATTAAAGCCGAAAACAACTGCGGCCCCGATTACGAGTGCATTACCATCGACATTCCTTTTCCCGATACAACCGATATCACCGGCGATGCAGAAGCCTGTTTGGGGGAATCGGTAACGCTGGAAGCATCGCTGCCCGGCGGTTCATTTTCCTTTACTTCCTGCCCGGAAACCTGTCCCGATGAAGGAAATGCAGCAGGTGAATTTACCCAAACCGGAACAACGCTCACCTGGAACACAGAAGTCGGTGCAAATGCCCCTGGAATATACGAGGTGGAATACGGTGGAGCGTGCATTGGCACGGGAACTTTTACGGTAGAGCTTTTTCCGCTTCCCGAGTTTACGCCTACTTCCAATCCCGGGCCTGTGGTTTGTGCCGAAGATCAGGTGGTGCTCGATATCAACTACAACGGTCCAAACGACATCGATGCCTGTAATTGGATCAATTTAGATACCGGTCTATCCATCTCAGATCCCGACTGTGAAGTAACGGTGAATCCATCCCCGGGAATCAATGAGTACGAAGTGACGGTTACCGACGTGAATGGATGTACCGCATCCGACAACATCATCATCGAAGAGTTGACCGCTCCCTTTTCGCTCGATTGCAGCGTCCTTGAGCCTTCGTACTGCAACAATGTTGGAGCCGAAATAGACCTTACCGATCTGCTCTCGCCCTACCCCACATCGGGAACGCTTACCTGGGAACTAAACGGCGACCCCGTGGCGGGCACAACCATTCAGCTCGACGGTGCAGACGACGGTTCCTATACACTGGAATGGACCTGGGTGCACGGATCAGCGCCCAACTGCGTTTTTAGCGGCGATTGCTCCTTCGACATTACCCCCCCGGCTGTGCCCGTTCTCAATACCGAAGCGGCCTTCTGCGCCGGCGAAGAAGTAGAAATCTCAGCCAGTGTGGCCGGCAATATTGCAGGCAATTGGACTTTTACATCTTGCCCGGGTACCTGCCCCGATGATGCCGACTTAAATGACTTTAACCTGGTGTGGCAAACAGCGGAAAACACACCGGAAGGAACTTATACCGTTCAATACAGCGGCGACTGCCTGCAAACGGAAACCATCGATTTTACCATTCACCCGATTCCAGAATTTACAATTACCACTGACCCCGGAAACGCTATTTGCGTAGATGATGAAATAACACTGGGAATTGATTACACTGGTTCCGGAACGGTGGCAGAATGCTTATGGGTGAATGAAAACAATGGAACGGCCATTTCGCCGCCAGATTGCGAAGTCTCTTTTGCACCAACAGAACTAAACACCGAATTCTCCGTGACTGTTACCGATCAGAATGGATGCGTAAACAATGCAAACACAGAAATTGAGATTCAGACCCTACACTTTTCATTTGATTGCGATGCGATAGAAGATGCGTATTGCGACAACGAAGAAGTGACTATTGCGTTTGGCGACCTGGTTGATATCGACCCGAATGAACCCGGGCTTGTTTGGCTTTTAGACGGTTCGCCCCTGACCGGTACAAGCCTTGACATCGAACCCCTCGACGCATCTCCAGACCCCTATGTTCTGAGCTACGAATACACGGCTCCAACAGCTCCGAATTGTTCGTTCTCGGGAGAGTGCTCATTCCTGGTATCTCCACTCACCACACCTACCATTGCGGTGAATTCGCCGGTGTGCGCCGGAGGAGAAGTAACCGCGGTAATTTCAGGTACCAACGGCTTCGCAGGCACCTGGGAATTTACCGATTGCCCCGACAACGATTGCCCGGACGACTTTTCCAATCAGCCATCTGCACTTACCTGGCAAACCAACGGGGATACCCCTGCGGGCGATTACGAGATTTCCTATTCCGGAAATTGCCTGGAAACCGTGTTCGCATCTATCACCATCAATCCAAATCCCGAAATATCCATCACCACCGATCCGGGAGAAACGCTTTGCAGCGATGACGCACTCACTTTGGGCGTTAGCTACACGGGCGCAGGAAGCATCAATTGCATTTGGGAGAACCTTTCTACCGGAGAAATACTGCCTTCTTCGGATTGCGAAACCGAGCTGACGGCGGTGAATAGCACCGAAACGTTTGCCGTGAGCGTCACAGACCAAAACCTTTGCGCCAGCGCGGATACCATCGAAGTAAGTGTACAAACCCAACCGTTCAACTTCGAATGCCCCGATATCCTCTCCTACTGCGAGAACGAAGCAGCAGTGATTAACTTTGACGACCTCGTAGATACCGATCCCGGCGCCGCTGGCTTTTCCTGGTTTATAGATGATGCTCCTATACCCGGTGAAAGCCTGGATATCGGCGCACTCTCTGCTTCGCCCGATCCTTATGTGCTGAGTTTTGTATACAACCACCCCGAACCGCCGAATTGTGTTTTTGAAGATTCCTGCTCCTTTGAGATCTCCGAAC
>JAIVHP010000195.1 GCA_020201045.1 Flavobacteriales bacterium | reverse complement strand
GCCAAACCTTCATCTTTTTTACCCGCCAATTGAACCACTTGTTCGCGAACGGGATTTCCCGTCATCACAATCTTACCGGCCGGGAACCACTTGTCCATACCCTCGTAGGCCACACAAATGGTGTTTACTTTTGCAGCGAGTAAGCGGTTGGTAATTCCCGGGAAGGAATTTTGCTCCTGTATTAAAGAGGGAATTTTCTTTGCAGAAGCTACTTTTAAAAGTGGGCCGGAGGCATAACCTCCCACACCAACTGCCACATCGGGCTTAAATTCTTTAACGATTGCCCGGGCCTTTAGCAAGCTGCTCACCAGCTTAAAGGGAAAGCTCAAATTACTCATGGTTAGTTTTCGCTGAATACCGCTTATCCACAACCCTTTGATGGGGTAGCCGGCTTTGGGAACGCGCTCCATCTCCATACGACCTTTGGCTCCCACAAAAAGAAACTCCGAATTGGGCTCGGCTGCTTTTATGGCATCGGCAATTGCGATAGCCGGAAAAATATGGCCACCGGTACCTCCACCGCTTATGATGATTCTAGGCGACCGCATAATTTCTTTTTACTTTATTCTTACCTCTTACTCGCTCTCCTTCCGTGGCAGTTCTGCTCACGCTCAAAATCATTCCCACGGCCAGGCAGGTAAACCAAATAGATGTTCCACCCATGCTTACCAGTGGCAATGGTTGTCCGGTAACGGGAAAAAGGTTTACCGTTACGGCCATATGGATAAAGGCCTGCATAGCGATGAGCAGGCTCAACCCAATAACCATCAGCGATCCAAAATCGCGCTCGCAAAGGCTCGATATCCGCATAGCCCGAAACAGAAATATGAGGTAGAGCAAAATCAGTACTCCAGCACCCAGAATGCTTCCGTATTCTTCGATGATAAAGGCGAAGATCATATCGGAGTATGGATGTGGCAAGTAATTTCTAGAGTCGCCTGTTCCCGGACCTTTTGGCAGCAAGCCCCCCGATTGAATGGCCATCATAGAGTGCTCTATCTGGTAGTTAGATTCCCGATCGCCAGAGTCGAAATTTGTAATCCGTTGCTTCCAGGTAGCAGCTCTCGGCAACAAATCTGGAAAAGTAGACGAAATAGTGAGCAGCAAGGCAAAACCCGCCACTGCAATTCCCATCACCAAAAGCAAATGCCGGATGTAAACACCACCGACAAACAACAAAATAAAACACGCTCCAAATAAAAGGGCTGCGGTAGAGAAGTTCGCTGGTAAAATAAGTCCGCAAATCAACGCAATAGGAATCATAATAGGAAGAACGCCTTCCTTAAAACTACTCAGCTTTTCCTTGTTTACCACGAGCATTCTGGCCACATAAGCAATCAACGCCACCTTGGCAAAATCTGACGTTTGGAAGTTCTGATTTATCACGGGAATTTTTATCCAGCGACTGGCCTCATTGATATTCACTCCGAGTAAAAGAGTGAATATCAGTAAGGCGGCGGCCAACCATATTCCAATCTGCGCCAACCTGGAGAAATACTTGTAATTAATGCGATGAACCAGGTAGATGATCGCAAATCCCGAAACGAGCATAAACCCGTGCTTAAAGAGGTAGTAGAGTGTATTGCCGCCGGTGTATTTATAGGCGAGCGATGAAATACTGGAGTACACGGCAACGATGGATATCATGCCCAAAATCAGGCACACCATCCATATTACTTGATCCCCTTTGAGGTATTTCGCTACAATGTTTCTCAAGCCTGTTCCAATTGTTTTACAATTCGTTTAAAAGCGCTTCCCCGGTCAGAAAAATCCAAAAAGTCGTCTACCGCCGCACAACTCGGAGAATAGATTACGGCGTCGCCCGGACTTGATTTTTCAAAAGCAAGCGCTACGGCAGCTTCCAACCCGTCTTCGATGTGAAAGCTATCTACATAGCCATCCAATTTTTGGCGCATGTCTTCTCCATTTCCGCCGTAGAGAATGATGTTTTTCACTTTGTACTTCACGTATTTTTCCAGAAGGGAATAATCTCTCTCGTGCGATGTTGTACCCGCAATCCACACGATGGGTCTCAATACACATTTAAACGTATCGCGGGTAGAGAGCAAATCTGTGGAGCGCGTATCGCTCACAAACTCCACATCATCTATTGCGGCAACCTTCTCCAGTCGGTGAGATGTGCTTTCAAGGGCTCTTCGCAAGCTCTCTCTGGCTTCCATAAACCGATCAGACTGACTCTTCTTGCTTTTATGGATGGTGTAAGATTTTCCTTCTTCTGCCATGGCTCAAGATTTAGATTTCATTTCTATCAGCCTGTTGAAGTAGGCTCCGCGCTCTCTAAAACTCTCAAAGGGCTCCTGGGCCGGGCAGCCGGGAAAGCGAATCTGCCACCTTGCCCATACTCGTTGATGCAGAGTCGTTTATCAGTGATATTCCGCCAATCATTCCGGCGTGCTCCAGGCTGTAGGGCCTGTCTGACAGTGCTTTTAGCCGTGCCTTAAGCAGCACGTCGTCTGATTTTTGGGTAGTTTCTAAGGGAGTGTATTTTTTCATGGGGAGAACGTTTTTTAAAGAGCTCTTATCGCTCTTTTAAATTGTTGACCGCGGTCTTCGTAGTTTTCAAAAAGGTCGAAACTGGCACACGCCGGGCTGAGCAGAACTGTTTCGCCCTTTTTGGCAAATCTGTAACCAAAGGCCACTGCTTCATCTGCAGATCCCGCTTCTACAATATTTTCGACCATTGGCGAGAAGTACTCAAGCAACTTGGTGTTGTCCTTTCCGAGGCAAATTATCGCTTTTACCTTCTCTTTGATCAGGGGCTCCAGAATGGAATAGTCGTTTCCTTTGTCTACACCTCCCACGATCCAAACCACAGGTTCGGAAAGGGATTCAAGGGCGTACCACGTAGAATTTACATTGGTAGCTTTGGAATCGTTGATAAAATTTATTCCGTGAATTTGGGCAACGAATTCCAATCTGTGTTCCACATTCTGAAAATCTGACAAGCTCTCGCGCACCACATCTTTTCGAATTTCTAAAATTCTGGCGGCCACCCCTGCGGCCATAGAGTTGTAAGCATTGTGCTTACCCTGGAGTGCTAATTCGTGGATGGACATATTAAATGGTTTAGTGGTAAGGTTAATTTTTAGTGTTTTATTATCTGTAAATGCTCCGTTTACTACGGGCTTGTAAATTGAAATGGGGTGAAGCGCTGATCGGATTTCTGCTTTTCTCAACGCATTCACAATATTCTCGTCATCTGCACAATACACCAGATGGTCTGATTTTTCCTGGAATGCTCCAATCTTAAATTTCGCAGCTATGTACAAATCCATGCGGTTTTCATAGCGATCTAAATGATCTGGTGTAATATTGAGCAGTAGGGCGATGTGCGGTCTGAAAGAAGAGATATCGTCGAGCTGGAAACTACTGATTTCCAAAACGAAATAATCCCTATCTCTTTCCGCAAGACTCCATGCAAAGCTTTTTCCCACGTTGCCTGCCAGTGCTACATCTAGTCCGGCCTTATTTAAAATGTAGTGGACCAGGGTAGCGGTGGTTGTCTTGCCATTGGTTCCGGTAATACCGATGATGGTTGCATCGGTGTACCGACTGGCAAACTCAATTTCGGAGATCAACTCCGCGCCTTTTTCCCTGAGTTTCAAAACTGCTCCTGAATTTCCGGGTATACCCGGGCTTTTTACAATCAGGTCAAATTCGGCTTCCAGCGCCTTTGCATGGGTTTCTTCTTCCCATTCAATTTCAGCCTTGGTAAGAACGTTTTTATACTTTTCCTTTATGCGAGCCAGGTCGGAAACAAAGACTTCAAATCCCTGCTTTTTCCCTAGAATCGCAGCTCCTGCACCGCTTTCGCCAGCGCCTAAAACCAAGAGTTTCATTACCTCAGCTTCAGGGTTACTATTGAAAGCACCGCGAGAAGTATCCCCACAATCCAAAACCGCGATACGATTTTCGATTCGTGGTATCCCAATTTCTGGTAGTGATGGTGGATGGGCGCCATTAAAAAAATGCGCCTTCCTTCCCCGTACTTCTTTTTGGTATAGCGGAAGTAACTCACCTGAATCATTACCGAAATATTCTCTATTAAAAACACCCCGCAGAATAGCGGAATGAGCAATTCTTTTCGGATGGCCAGCGCGAAAACGGCAATAATACCGCCGAGTGCCAGGCTGCCTGTATCGCCCATAAAAACCTGGGCGGGATACGAATTATACCATAGAAAGCCAATGCAGGCCCCAACAAATGCACTAATAAATACCGTTAACTCGCCCGCATTCGGGATAAACATAATGTTTAGGTAATCGGCAAAAATCAGGTTTCCCGAAACGAAGGCAAAGATGGCCAGCACAACCCCAATAATGGCCGATGAGCCCGTAGCCAAGCCATCGAGTCCGTCGGTAATATTGGCGCCATTTGACACGGCGGTGACCACAAAAATTACGATTGGGATAAAAATGAGCCACGCCCATTGAGACGCCTTCTTTTTCCCTAAAAAGGAAAGCAGCCAGGCGTAATCAAATTCGTTATTCTTTATAAAAGGGATCGTGGTTTTTACCGATTTTTCGGTTACCCACTCTTCTGATGTCTTTTCGGGTTCATCGCTGTTTGAGACTATTCCCGTCTCTGCGGGAACGGTTACCTTCTGCTTGCTTACAACCCCTTCGTTAAAAAACAGAAGTGCACCAACCACAGCACCCACTGCGAGC
>JAIVHP010000421.1 GCA_020201045.1 Flavobacteriales bacterium | reverse complement strand
ACACGAATTTTTTCACATCGTTACCCCGCTAAACATTCACTCTGAAGAAATTCACGACTACGATTTTATGAATCCGCAAATGAGCGCCCACTTGTGGATGTACGAAGGCTGCACCGAATACGCCGCACAGCATGTTCAGGTAAAAGAAGGCCTCATGGATTTTGAGAAGTTTCTCGATGTAATGCAGGGTAAAATGAAGGCGGCATCAAATTACGACACCGGTATTGCCTTTACCGAGCTGAGTAAAAAAGCCCTCGACGAACACGCCAATCAATACGGAAACGTGTACCAACAAGGTGCATTAATCGGAATGGCAGTAGACTTAAAATTAAGGCATTTAAGCGATGGGGAATACGGAATACAAGATTTAATGCAAGGGCTGGCCGATAAATTTGGCGTGGAAAAACCTTTTAAAGACGAAGAGTTATTTGATGAAATAGCCCAGGTTTCAGGCTTTCCCGAAATGAAAGAATTTTTGGAGAACCACGTAGCCAACGCCGAACCACTCCCATTCGAAAAACTGCTTGGCTACGCCGGCGTTCGCTACCGCGAAACAGACATAGATACCGTATTGTCTGGAGGAAACATACCTATCGGTTACAATCCGCGATCTGAGCGGCTGGTCGTGGCAAGCACCAATCAACTCGATGAATTTGGTAAAGCCCTTGGTTTTGAACAGGGCGATGAGCTTCTGGAGTGGAATGGAACTCCCCTAAATCTAGACAACGTACAGAGTGTATTGAATGAATTTAAAAAATCCCTGGAGGCCGGCGATAAAGTGAAAGTACTCATAAACCGGAAAATGGAGAATGGCAAAAAGAAGAAGAAAAAGCTTAAAGCGAAAGCCATTGAAGTACCGCGTGAGCGCAAGGATGTTTTAGAAATAATGCCCAATCCCACCCCTCGTCAAAAAGAAATCAGGAAAGCCTGGGTGAATGTTTGAAATTACCGAATCAAATCTACCGCAGTTTTGGAATTCTGAACAAGATATGGCCCGGGAAAGCCTACGGCAAATTGAAAAAGATTTTGCCCTTCAGGGAGTCGATATCAGCCTCGATATCCCGATAAAAAACTATGAGCTTGTGGTGAGAGAAATCGCAGAAAAGTTCGATGGCTTAGACCTCGTTCACCTCGCACGTTTCCCCGCCATTGCCTATCAAATAGATTTGAACGAGTCTGAATTGAAATTGGCCATGGCCAGGTCTGAGCCTTCTGAAACCTATGAAATTTTAGCTGCCTTAATTCTAAAGCGATGTTTCAAAAAAGTATGGTGGCGAGGCCAAATGAAATCCAATAGAAAAGAGAAATGACGGCATTCACAGAAAGAAATGCGCGCTGAACCGTCGAGCGAGTTTAAAATTGTATTTTTGCTCGTCAATAATAGACAGCCGATATATACTTATGGATAAGTTTTCTTTCCTCGGCAATACTTCCATAGATTGGATAGAGGAACAATATGAAAAATATCGAAAAGACCCGAAGTCGATAGAACCCGATTGGGCTCATTTTTTTGAAGGATTCGAATTTGCCCGTGCCAATTACGACACGGAAGCACAAATACCCGAGAACGTACAGAAAGAATTTAAGGTACTCAACCTGGTTGAAGGTTATCGCTCTCGCGGACATTTGTTTACTAAAACGAATCCGGTTCGGGAACGGAGAAAATACACCCCTACCCTGGAATTGGAAAATTTCGGTCTTTCAGATTCTGATTTGCAAACCACATTTCAGGCAGGTGAAGAGATTGGCCTGGGTGCGACAAGTCTCGAAAAGATTGTAAATCACCTCAAAACCACCTATTGCGACAGTATCGGAATCGAGTATAATTACATTCGGCAGCCCGAGCGCAAACAGTGGTTACGCAATAAAATCGAAATTGAGAACCGCCCCAAGTTTACAGACGAAGAAAAGCGGATTATTTTCAATATGCTCAACCGTGCGACGAGTTTTGAGCAATACCTCCAAAAGAAATTTGTAGGCCAAAAGCGATTTAGCCTCGAAGGTGGAGAAGCACTCATTCCTTCGCTCCACGCATTGGTTCAGAGGTGTTCAAATTTTGGGGTAGAAGAAATTGTTTTTGGAATGGCGCACCGTGGACGGCTAAACGTTCTTGGAAACATTTTCAAAAAGGAATTCAAAAGCATATTTAGCGAGTTCACCGGAAAGGAATACGAAGTTGTAGACGAAGGCGGAGAAGAATTTGACGGTGATGTAAAATACCACCTGGGCTATTCTAAAAAAGTGATTGCCGAAAACGGCAAGCCCCTCCATCTCACACTTTCGCCAAACCCGTCGCACCTGGAAGCAGTAGACACCGGTGGTACCATACATATCGTTGTAAATAATCAGGTTGGCTTTACCACCAATTACCTCGACGGTCGCTCATCTACATACTGCACAGACGTGGGCAAGGCTACGCTATGCCCGGTTTTCCACGTAAATGGCGACGACATTGAAGCAGTTGTTCAAACCCTACTTATTGCATTTCAATACCGTCAGGAGTTTGGAAGAGATGTATTTATTGATTTGCTCTGCTACAGAAAATACGGGCACAACGAAGGCGATGAGCCGAAATTTACTCAGCCAAAGCTCTATGAAATCATCTCTAACCACCCCAATCCCAGAGAGATTTATATTGAACAGCTCAAGAAAGAAGGCATTTTAAGCGATGAAGTGGCCAACAAAATTGTGGAGAAGTTCGATAAGCTCCTGGATAAGCAGTTTGAAGAAGCCAAAGAGATTCCAAACGTTTATGTAAAACACTTTTTGGAAGACACCTGGCGGAATCTGAACCCCGCAAAACCAAAAGATTTTGACGTCTCGCCAAATACAGCTTACGGAAAGGAGAAATTAAAAAGTCTCGGGAAAAAAATGAATACCCTTCCCAAGGATAAAACCTTTTTCCGAAAGATAAATAAGCTGATGAAAGACCGGATTAAGATGCTTGAAGAAGACAAGCTCGACTGGGCGATGGGCGAGCTTCTGGCTTATGCAACACTTCTCGAAGAAGGTTACAATGTGCGTATCTCCGGACAAGATTCGGAGCGCGGAACATTTTCGCACAGGCACGCTGTGCTGAAAACCGAAGACGCCGAAGAAGAATATTTGCCGCTGAATAATCTGAGTGAGACCCAGGCAAAATTCTGGATATACAATTCCCTTCTTTCAGAGTACGGCGTGCTCGGATTCGATTACGGCTACGCCTTTGCAAGTCCGCAAACACTCACTATTTGGGAAGCGCAGTTTGGAGATTTCTTTAACGGAGCCCAAATAATTATCGATCAATTTATCAGTGCTGCCGAAGATAAATGGCGTTCCATGAACGG
>JAIVHP010000420.1 GCA_020201045.1 Flavobacteriales bacterium | reverse complement strand
CTTCCGGCGCGAGTGGCGTGGTGGCCGCATTATCTAAATATGCTTTCATAATTAATTCTCAGCTACGAAATTACGAAATTATGGCTTTTACCCGGCCTATAATGGCCTCTGCCAATTGGATTGCTTCGGGCTCGCTTTTGTGCTCGGCATACACCCGGATGATAGGCTCCGTATTCGATTTTCGCAGGTGTACCCACCCGTCTTCAAAATCAATTTTCACACCATCTATGCGGTTTACAGCTTCGTTTTTGTAAGCTTCAGCTACCTTGTCCAGAATATCGTCTACATCGATTTCCGGGGTGAGCTGAATTTTATTCTTAGAGATAAAGTAAGAGGGGTAAGAATCCCGCAATTCAGACATGGATTTGCCGGTTTCCGCCAAATGGCTCAGAAACAATCCGATTCCAATAAGTGCATCTCGACCGTAGTGAAAGTCGGGAACGATAACCCCGCCATTCCCTTCTCCACCGATTGCCGCTTTCTTTTCCTTCATCATGGCTACCACATTTACTTCGCCCACGGCAGAAGCAAAATGGATTCCTCCGTTTTTTTCGGCTACATCGCGAAGAGCCCGGGTAGATGAAAGGTTTGATACCGCAACGCCCTTCTGCTTCGACAATACGTAATCGGCAACAGCTACCAGGGTGTACTCTTCGCCAAATACCAAACCATCTTCGCGCACAAAGGCCAGCCTGTCTACATCGGGATCTACTGTAATGCCGAGGTGGCACCCGTGTTCTTTTACCGCTTCCGACAAATCGGTAAGGTGCTCGGGAAGCGGTTCGGGATTATGCGGAAAACGGCCGGTGGGCTCCGAGTAAAGTTCAACAACTTGATTCACCCCAAGGGCCTTTAGAAGCGGTGGCAGAAAAAGCCCACCGGTAGAATTCACAGAATCCAACGCAACTTTAAAGTTTGACTTTTTAATGGCCTCGCGGTTAACGAGCGGATGATTTAAAACGGCATCGATGTGCTTTTGCAGAAAAGAATTGTCAGAAACAGTAGTGCCCAACTCATTCACATCGGCAAAGTGAAAGTCTTCACTTTCGGCGAGATCGATAATCTCCTGCCCCGCTTCGGCAGAAAGAAATTCCCCTTTGTTATCGAGGAGCTTTAAGGCATTCCACTGCTCGGGATTATGGCTTGCGGTGAGAATAATTCCCCCATTTGCGTTGAGATCGGGCACGGCTATTTCTACCGTGGGTGTGGTGCTCAGCCCCAGGTCTGTCACGTCTATTCCCAAACCATTTAACGTGGATGAAACCAAGTTACCCACCATTTCTCCGCTTATTCGCGCATCGCGGCCAATAACTACTTTGAGTTTATCATTGGGGTAAGTTCGGCGCAAAACTTCGCCGTAAGCTGCGGCAAACCGCACAATATCTATTGGTGTCAGATTATCGCCCACAGCACCACCAATGGTACCGCGGATTCCGGAAATGGATTTTATAAGAGTCAAATCGCTAAAATTTTTGGCAAAGGTAGAATTACAACACGGACTCCTGCGTGCCAGAGATGGGATTTATTAACCTGACTTAGCAAGACCGCAGTGTTAAAAAACCTTACCTTTGCATCGAAGTACCGTAAAACCAAGGAATGCGCACAAAAATTGAATTTATGTGCATATCGTTGTTAAAAACAAAAGCCCTAAAAGTGGACAATGGGGTTTTCAATCTCTAAATTTGTTAGGGACGGCACTATTAAACGATCTATGACAGGTTACTCAAGCGAATTTCATCCAGAGTCAGAATCAGGACTCGTAGAAAAATTTGAAGACATGTTGCAAACCAGGACTTCTAGCTTCTTCGATGTAGAAGAGATAGAAGAGCTGGCAGACTACTACCTGGAAAAAGGCAACCACGCCAAAGCCAGAAAGGTGGTCAAACACGGTTTGGGAATACACCCGGGTAGTCCGGCAATCATGCTCCGCAAGGCGCAGGCTATGCTCATGATAAAGGAACCTAAGCGCGCTTTGGAAATTTTAAATTACCTGGAAGCGGCTCAGCCCATGAATACGGAAGTATTGTTGTTTAAAGCCATGGTGCACCGCAACCTCAGCGATCACGAAGGGACGAAATCGTGCCTGATAAAGGCCATAGACACTACCCCGGATCACAAGGAAGAAATATTCCTCGACCTTGCCTTCGAGCAGGAAATGGTAGAAGATTACGACGGTGCGATTGAAAGCCTTATCCAGTCGCTGGAAATAAATCCCAATCACGAAGCCAGCCTTTTTGAGCTTGGCTATTGCTTTGATATGGCTCAGGAACTGGAAACCGGAGTGGAGTTTTTTCAAAAGTACCTGGAAGAAAATCCGTACAGCTTCGTGGGCTGGTACAACCTGGCGCTGTGCTTCGAGAAACTATCGCTATTTGAAAAGGCAGAAGCCTATGTGAATTACAAAAAAGCGCTCGAATTAGATCCCAATTACGTTGATGCCCTTATGGGGATGGGAGCGCTTAAAGAACTGGAGCAAGATTTTACGAGCAGCATTGCCTTTTACAAGGAAGCATTGTCTCACGACGATACCAACCTGGACAACTGGCACATTATGGCAGAACTTTTGATAAAAATCGGCAAAATTGACGACGCCGAGCAGGCGTACGCTTTTATGTCGCGCACCTTTATCCACGACGAAGAAAGCTGGGCAGCACTTGCCGAGATAAAGTCATCGCGGCGCCAATACGCAGAAGCTGTGGAAGTTATCGAAGAAGCCCTTTCGCTTGTTTCGGGAACAAACGACCTGCAATGGCATCTTGCCAAGCACCTTGTCAAAATGGGTAAATCGTCGCGAGCCCTTGATGTGCTTGCCGAAGCGCTTTCTAAAGACCCTTCTGGTAGCAAGTTTTTCCTAAGTATCTTTCCCGATGCCGCACAAATTGCGAATATTGCAGCCTTGATTGATATTTACGCACAAGCGCCCAGCAAAGATGAACTTTGATTTACCTTTTATCCCCGAACGCACTGAACGCCCACGGTCTAATGGCCTTACCATGGTTATGGATAAGGGATTGAGCCTGCGGGAAGCCGAAAACTTTATAGACGCCAACAGCACGCTTACCGATATTATTAAACTGGGATTTGGTACTTCTTACCTCACCAAAGACCTCAAAGAGAAAATAAAGCTCTACCACGAAAACGACATGAAGGTTTATCTGGGTGGAACGCTTTTCGAAGCCTTTATCGCACGGGGCATGTTCGACGATTTTAAGAAGTTGCTGATAAAGCTCGGTCTCGAAACCGTAGAAGTATCAGATGGAAGCATGCACCTGGAGCACGATCAAAAGCTGGAGTACATCAGAGATTTAGCCAAAGATTTCAGGGTGCTGTCCGAAGTCGGTTCGAAAGAAGAAGGAATTCTTATCGCGCCTGGAAAATGGGTGAAAATGATGGATACCGAATTGAGCGCCGGAAGCTGGAAGGTGATCGCCGAAGCACGCGAAAGCGGAAATGTCGGGATCTACCGTCCAAACGGAACAGCACACGTGGTGTTGGTGAATAAAATTCTCGCAAAAGTCAAGTCGGAAGATATACTTTGGGAAGCGCCCCAAAAAGCTCAGCAAGTGTGGTTTATAAAGCTTATTGGCGCGAATGTAAACCTTGGAAATATTGCACCAAACGACGTTATTCCACTCGAAACCCTGCGAATTGGCTTGCGCGGTGATACATTCTTTGAATATTTGCCGAGCGAAATAGCCGATCCCATCAGGCCCTAATCTTTTTATATGAAAGAGTTAAGTCCCAAAGAGCTCAAAGCCATCATCGATGGTGGCAGAGATGTTCAAATCATAGATATCCGCGAATACCACGAAGTAGAATCCGGAAACATTGGCGGGTTGCACATTCCCATGTCTGAAGTGATGAGCAGGCTCGACGAACTCAGAAAAGACTGCCCCGTGGTGGTCCATTGCAAAAGTGGTTCAAGGGCATCGGCCATGGTTTATGCACTCACAACCGAAAAAAACCGCGAAAATATTTACCACCTAAAGGGCGGAATCGAAGCCTGGGTGCGCGATATTGATCCCAAAATAACCGTTTACTAATGCGTTCGCTCAAAGGCAATGTTTTACTTGGACTAAAAGGGCTCGCCATGGGAGCTGCCGATGTAGTTCCGGGAGTATCAGGTGGAACCATCGCCTTTATAACCGGTATTTACGAAGAGCTGATCACTACTATCAGCGGTATTTCCATCGGCTCCATCAGAACTCTTTTTAAGCAGGGAATAAAGGCGTTTTGGAAAGAAGTAAACGGCAATTTCCTCGTCGTACTCTTGTTTGGGATTATGGTGAGTATACTCAGCCTTTCCAAACTCATAGCCTTCCTTTTGGAAGAACACGCCATCGCTACCTGGTCTTTCTTTTTCGGATTGATCGTAGCCAGCATACCCCTTGTGGGAAAGCGGGTAAACACGTGGACCGGATCGCGAATATTTGCTTTTGTAGCCGGAGCCATAATTGCCTGGCTTATTACCGACCTGCCCCCGGTAGAAGAAAGCGGTGCGAAATGGTATCTCTTTGTATCGGGTATGATTGCAATTTGTGCGATGATCTTACCCGGCATCTCGGGAAGTTTTATCCTGATTTTGATGGGGTCATACCTTTCGGTTTTAACAGCGGTAAACGATCGGGATATTGCTTCTGTCCTAACTTTTATGGCAGGCGCAGTTGTGGGAATTTTAAGTTTCAGCCGTTTTCTGAAATTTATGTTCTCCCGTTTTCACGATATCACCATCGCCGTGCTGAGTGGATTTCTGCTGGGATCGCTAAATAAAATATGGCCCTGGAAAAATGTGCTCGATTGGTTTGTAAAACACGAGGGAGAGCTCAACGAAAAAAGAGTGCCACTGATCACGGAAAACATTCTACCGGGCGAATACACCGAATTAACCGGCGAACCTTCTCAATTTGGTCTTGCGCTCGCA
>JAIVHP010000194.1 GCA_020201045.1 Flavobacteriales bacterium | reverse complement strand
ATTTTTTACTCCTCCCTAAATTTCATGCAAATTAAGCGGTTCTGTTTGCGGTAAAAGTTTTTTGCACATCATTTTTTACGCAAAATCATCTTCAAAACTTTACAACGTAAATAGATTACGTTCTGCTGCTCGACATTGCACAAAAAAACAAAAAGCAATGATTGATCTAGGACAAGAGTTTTTCGAAAACCGGCATTTCTTTGGCGGGCTTTCCGTTCACCAAATTATTCTTAACCCACCCGCAGAAGGCTACCCACCGGTATTTTTACTGTGTCGCGAAAAAAAGGCTGGCCGCTATTGCGAATACGCCGTTGGGCTTAGGCTTACCCAACTTAACAAGCTGCTCATGAAAGGGGTTTCTTCAAAATCGCGAATGGCCGTTTGCGAACGACTTTCAGAGCTACTCGTTCCCGAAGAGCAGGTAAGCAAGAATTTCAGACTTAGGGAAGTACTCGGCACACCGCTGCGCATAAATGGTATTTCCGTTTACGCAGAAGTGCGGCAATACATTACGGAGCCACCCGGCGAATCGGCACCGATGTACTTTTTTGAAATCCTTGAAAACCAATAATCTCAATCTTTTTTCAGAACGTAAATAGGTTACGTTCTGCCCCCGGATATTTGGCCTGTCATTAAAACAAACACCATGAAAAATTTAGCAGACGCAAGCAGATACATCAATTCATTTCCACGGCCAAACGGATTAAACGCACACTCCTGGTCGGCGCTTAAAAAGCTCGCACTCCACGCGTGGGCTTGCTACCTAAACAAGGAGCGATTCAACCACCGCATCAACTTTTTGTGTAAAGATTTCTACCTGATGATAAGAGATCCACAAGGAGAGTTTATCGTTCCCAAAAGCAGTTTTTCTTACGACCCATCGCTGTGAAATAGCTGTTGGTCGCAGCAAGGAAGGAGAGTTTTATTCAAGCTCTCCTTTTTTCGTTCCTTTGTATTTGAAATGGAAACAAAGAAAACATTAGTCGTGGGCGCCAGCCCAAACCCTTCAAGATACGCATATACTGCCATTGAGCGACTTGTAAACAACGACCACGATGTGCACGCCGTAGGCATGCGCAAAGGAGAAGTGAGAGGAGTACCCATCCAAACAGACAAAGTAGAAATCCCAGATGTCGATACCGTTACCTTGTATGTGGGGCCGCGGCACCAGGATTTTTGGAAAGATTACATCAAATCGCTTTCGCCGAAACGGGTGATCTTTAATCCCGGCACCGAAAACGCCGATTTCGAAAATGAACTCGGAGAAATGGGTATCGAAACCCACCGCGGCTGCACCCTGGTGATGCTGTCGGCGGGGACGTACTAGGTTGATGTTTTTATTGCTTCTAAAATCCCTTCAACCGCCCGATCCATCTCCTCGTAAGAAATATTAAGCGGCGGTGCCAGCCGGAAGCTCTCCGGACAGGAAAGGAAGTAAAAGGTAATGACCCCGAGCTCCATGCATCGGTCAACGATTTTGTAGACCAAATCGGCTGATTCAAATTCCAAGGCGAACATCATTCCGATCCGCCGGATTTCTTTTATGGAGGGGTGACTCAATTTCTCTTCCAGGTATTTGCCCCTGGCTTCCACATCTTTAACCAGGTTTTCTTCTTGCAGTACTTCAATAGTGGCAATCGCTGCAGCACAAGCTACAGGGTGCCCGCCGAAAGTGGTGATGTGTCCGAGGATGGGGTCGCTGCTCAGCGTTTTCATCATTTCTGCGCTGCTCACAAATGCGCCCATAGGCATACCACCGGCCATGCTTTTGGCGATGGCGAGAATATCGGGAACGATCTCAAATTGCTCAAAAGCGAATAGGGTTCCGGTGCGGCCAAAGCCCGCCTGAATTTCGTCTAGAATCAATAGCGCTCCCGTTTCGGTGCATTTCTCGCGCAGGGCCAGCATCCACTCTTTAGAAGGTATGCGCACCCCCGCATCTCCCTGAATGGTTTCTACGATTACGCCGGCCGTATCGGTGTCTATGAGTTCCAGATCGGCCATATTATTGAACCGCATAAAATACACTTCGGGGAGTAGGGGGCGGAAGGCGTATTTTTTCTTTTCGTTTCCCGAAACACTCAGCGAACCGTGCGTACTGCCGTGGTACGCCTTGTGGCAGGAAACAATTTTTCGCCGACCGGTATAGCGCTTAGCCAATTTTAGGCAAGCTTCAATGGCTTCGGTACCGCTGTTTACAAAATAGCTCACGTCCAGACCGTCGGGAAGGATTTCGTTTAGCTTTTTAGCGAGTTCTACCTGCGGGTCCTGAATAAATTCGCCGTAAGGCATTACGTGAAGGTATTTTCCGATTTGCGCTTCAATGGCTGCAACCACTTTTGGGTGGCGGTGGCCGATATTGGTCACGGCAATCCCGGAAACCATATCGAGGTAGTCCTTTCCATTTACATCGGTCACCACAGTACCGTTGGCGTGGCTCACTTCCACACCGATGGGGAAGGGGGTGGTCTGCGCCTGATAGGCCAGGAATTCTTCTCTGCTATTCATCTGGGGGCAAAAGTACTCACTTTCTCCTGCGATCCGACTCGCCTTGTCGCCGCTCGCGCAGCTTATTGAGTAAAAACCGCTTAAACTCCCTTTCGGCCTGGTAAAAGTTTGCCAGTTTTTCGGCCGAGACCACCTTTTTAAAGGCCTGGAAATACCGCTCTTCAATGTCGATTAATTTTCGTTCGATGTCAAACTTCTC
>JAIVHP010000031.1 GCA_020201045.1 Flavobacteriales bacterium | reverse complement strand
GTGCGGCAACTGTGGATGGAAATGCAGTAAACGACGGAGACGTGTTCACCTACTCTGTTGGCACGTTCCCTTGCATTAGAACCGCAGAAGTAACCATTAACTTGCTTCCCGCTCCAAACCCCGGTACCGACAACGCCATCACCGTTTGTGAAGGCGATGCCAGCTTTGATATGCTAGCAGAAATTGGAGGCGATGCGGGTGGAACCTGGACGGGACCATCGGTGATTGCAGGAAACACGTACAACCCGGCGACCAATGATCCGGGAACCTATACGTATACAATCGATCCCGCAAACTGCCCGGCAGAAAGCGCAGATCTCACCGTAAACGAAGTACCCGATGCAGATGCCGGGAACAGCAATACCACCACTGTTTGTGAGTCTGTTGGAAATATAGACCTCACAACATTGCTAGGCGGCTCACCAGATGCCTCAGGTACTTGGTCTGACGCTGGTGGCACAATAGGAAATCCTTACAATGTAAGCGGCCAGTGCGGTACCACGCTGAACCTGACGTATACCGTAGATAATGGAACCTGCTCAGATGTTACCAATCTTACCCTAACGGTAGAGTGTATACCCGATGCAGGACCAGACGATATCTTGTCGTTTTGCGGAGATGGTTCTACCATAAATTTAGACGATGAGCTTCCCCCAGGAATAAGCGGTGGCTCCTGGTCGCCCACCGGAAATATTACACTCGATGCGGCAAACGCTGGAAACTACACGTACGAAATAACCCCGGATGCCTGCAACCCCGACGACGCAATCTATACCATTAACATAGACGAACCATTAGATATATCGAATCTGGATACCCAATGTCAGCCAAATCAAACGGAATACACCATTGAATTTGATATTTCCGGTGGAGACGGAAACTACACCTTCACATCAACCCCAGGTGCTCCAGATATTACCGGAAACATTGTAGGTGGCACTTTTACTTCCGATCCCATAGATGTGGCATCCGTCCCCACCGCGACGGTTACCATTTCAGACGGCGGGCCGTGTGATGATGTAGATGTGAATGTGAATGCACCGAACTGCTCATGTCCGGCTACGGCTGCTTTTGCAAATGGCAACCAAACCATTTGTCTGGGCGAATCGGCCGATTTAATTCTCGATCTCGACGGCACAGGACCCTACACTGTAGGATATGATGACGGAACCGGAACCATATTCGAACCGAATTTAAATGACGGCGATGCCATTCCCGTTTCGCCAGCAGTTACCACAACTTATACACTTGAAAGTGTAGAAGACGCAAACTGTGTGGGAAGCGCAACGGGCACCATCACCATTACGGTAGACGAACCCACAGACGCAGGACCCGACGATGTTGTTGACCTTTGCGGAGACGGTAGTAACCTGAACCTGGACGATTTACTTCCCGCGGGAACAAATCCGGGATCATGGGCACCATCGGGAAATATCACCCTCAATTCGGGAAATGCGGGAAATTACACCTATACCACCGATGCAAATGCTTGTCCCAGCGATGACGCAAGTTATACGTTGAATATTTTTGACGAGCTTTCAACTTCGGGACTGACGGTGAGTTGCGAAGCAAACCAAACTGAATACACCATTGAATTTGATATTTCCGGTGGAGACGGAAACTACACCTTTACATCAACCCCAGGTGCTCCAGATATTACCGGAAACATTGTAGGTGGCACTTTTACCTCCGATCCCATAGATGTGGCATCCGTCCCCAACGCGACGATTACCATTTCCGACGGCGGCCCATGTGGCAATGTAGATGTAAATGTGAATGCCCCGAACTGCTCATGTCCGGTTTCCGGAACATTCGACACGGGCAACGGTTTGATTTGCCTTGGAGAATCTTACGATATCGTCCTCGATCTCACAGGTGGAACAGATGGAGACTACAATATTGAGTACTCTGACGGCACCAATACATTTACACCAAGTGGACTGAGCGATCAGGACGTAATCACGGTAACTCCAACAACAACTACCACTTACAGTTTTTCATCTGTTTCGGACAGCAACTGCCCCGGATCGGCAAATGGCTCGGTAACCGTAACGGTAGAAGATCCGCCAAATGCCGGCGACGATATTGTACTCGATTTCTGCGGCGATGGCAGTAACCTGAACCTGCTCTCCCTATTAGACGGTAGTGCAGATGGTGACGGGAGCTTTAACCAGGCAAATATCTCGCTCTTACCCGAAAATGCCGGAATTTACACCTATACCGAACCGGGTAATGCCTGCGCAGACGATGATGCGGATTACACCATAAGCATTATAGAAGAACTGAACTACACTGATGTTTCCGCAGTTTGCGAGTCCAACCAAACAGAGTACACGGTAACGTTTACGATAACCGGTGGAACACCGCCTTACTTCGTTGATGGAAATGCAATTGGCACCGACGAATTTTCAGAAACGGTAGATTTTGACGCGAACCCTACCTATGAGTACGATATCTCTGATAGTGGAATTTGCGATGATGTTACCGTTAGTGGAACTGCTCCCGACTGCAACTGTATCGCAGAGGGATCCATATCGGCATCCACCACCATTTGCGAAGGCGATTGTGCAACCATTACATTCGACCTAATAGGTGACGGACCATTTAACGTGGTTTATGAAAACCTGAACAACGGAGCTACCGAACCCCTATTCGACATCTCCGATGGGCACACTATTTCAGTTTGCCCGGCAGCAGAAACCACTTATACCCTAGTCAGTGTAGAAGATTCTTACTGCGAAGGAGTTGTTTCAGGAAACGACGTGGTTGTAAGTGTTGACACTTCTGTGGAAGTTTCTGACATCACTGAAACCTGCGACGACATCAATGAAAACTACGTGGTAGAATTTACAGTTACTGGTGGAGACGGTACTTATAATATTCTCCCGCAGTTTCCGGTAAACGGATCTTTTGATGATGCTACCGGAATTTACACCACCAACCCCATTCCGAGTGGAAATGGGTATACCATCACGGTAAACGACGGTGGGGAGTGTCCTTCGGTGATTGTAGAAAACGAATCCTTTGACTGCGGATGTATTTCAGATGCCGGATCACTGAATCAAACTCCATTGGGAGTTTGCGATGGTGAATCACTCACCGTAGATCACCTGGGCGATGAAACACTAGATGGAAATGACGGATTTCAATTTGTTCTCCACGATGGAGATGCGAATAATATCGGTTCGGTAATTGCCACATCTACTGATGGATCCTTTGTATTCAACTACGGTGCAATCGTCCCCGGTCAGGTCTACTACATCGCTGCAGTAGCTGGAAACACAAACGGACTTGGAAATGTGGACTTGAATCACCCTTGTACAAATGCTTCTGCAGGAGTTGAAGTGGTGGTAAATCCCCTTCCAACAGCGAGCATTTCCGGATCGAGTGTAGTTTGTGAAGGAGAACCCGTAAGTCTCGTCGTTAGCTTTACCGGCGAAGGAAACTGGGATTTCACTTTTGCAGTTAACAACGACGAAGATCCCGATACCATAACGTCAACGAGTTCGGAATACATTTTAACGGTGACGCAGCCGGGCACGTATACGCTAACCAGTGTGAGCGATAACAATTGCTTGGGAACTACTTCCGGTGCAGTGTCCGTTCAGAACTACGACCAGCCCACCGCAACCATTTCAGGTGAAAGTGACGTGTGCGAAGGCAGTGGCGACGGACCTACAGTTGAATTAACCGGTGACGGGCCATGGAATTTTGTTTATACGATAGACGGCGAAGAACAGCCACCCGTAACCACAAATTTCCCTTCCAATACCTTACCTGTTGAAGAGAGTGGTAATTACACCCTCGTTTCGGTAAACGATGAAAACTGCGATGGCGTTGTAAGCGGAAATGTAAATGTGAATTTAATCGCACAGCCCTCTGCTACCATCACAGGTGGTGGAACAATTTGCGAAGGCGAGGAAGCTGAATTTAATGTTGAGCTAACAGGTAGCGCTCCCTGGACGATCAATTACCAAATAGACGGTTTTAATCAGACCCCGCTACAAACCAGTGATCCAAACTTTAGCTTTATGGACGGAACCGGCGGGAACTACGTAATTACAACGGTTCAGGATGCCAACTGCGTGGGTGTGGTAAACACACAAGCTTCGCTTACGGTGAACCCCACACCAACCGCTACCTATTCTTCTGATGCAACATCATTTTGCGACGGTGAAGAGATAGATCTTGCGTTGAATCTGGAAGGCGTACCGCCATTCCACGTAACCTATGTGCTAAATGGCGACACCATTACAGCGACCGGAGTGCAGGGCGGCATTTTCCAAACCCTTACACCGCAATCAACGGTAACGGCAGAAGTGATCTCAATCGAAGATGGTTCGAACCCCACTTGTTCTTCAGAACCAAATGCATCGATTGTAATTCCACAGGTGCAATTGCCCAATGCTCCCGTACTCGCAAGCGATACAATTTGTGCTACTCAAGACAGTCTTGCAATTGGCGTGAGTCCATCTCCCGGCCTATCGTATTCCTGGTCGCCGGAGAGCAATCTTTCTGACCCAACGGTTTCGAATCCGATTTTCTCCGCAGAGGTATTCGGAGTCCAGCCTCGCACCTTCACCTATATGCTTACCGCATCAAATGGCGACTGCGAAGCAACAGATACCATGACGGTGACTGTTGATCCGGGACCGACGGCGAGGTTTGTGCAAACACCAGCAGAAATTAACATTGACGACCCACTCGTGCGATTCAAGAACACTTCAATTGCGCGACAGGGTACGTTCTTCTTCTGGGAATTCGACACACTCGATACATCCGAAGAGTACGAACCGAACTTCACTTTCCCACAGGGAATTGAAGGAAATTATACGGTAATGCTCACGGCAATCGACCCGCTTACCGGATGCCTGGATATGTACACGGATATTATCACTGTAGAGCCTAAAATGCTTATTTATGTACCCAATGCATTTACTCCAGACGGTGATGGGTTGAACGACCTTTGGGGGCCTGTGCTGACCAATATAGACGAAGACGATTACCGCTTAACGGTATTCGACAGGTTGGGTGAAATTGTATTCGAAACGAGAGACCCCGACAAAAAGTGGAACGGCTCGATGAATGGCGATGGATACTACCTAAAATCAGACGTTTATGTTTGGGTAATTGAAACCAAAGAAATAGATGGACTCGAAGAAATAACAAGACGTGGAAGGGTGACGTTGGTGCGGTAACTCGTACAACTTCACTTGACCTTTAACGTCCCAATACTAACTAGTAAGAAGGAATGATGAAACCAATTAAATCCGTTTACACAGCTCTCGCAGCCTTCGTCTTAAGCTTAGGGGCGGTAGCTCAAAGCGCTGAAGATTACAGCGCGCTCTCCGAGTTTATACCGCAGGAAAAATTAAGCGCTCTTGAATCAAATAGCCCACTGGAGTACAACCAACTGGCTTATTTGAACCGGAATGGATACCACCTCAGCGAAGTTGGCGATAAGACCGTTGAAACCGAAGGTAGTGCGATGGAAGTGCAAAAACTCTACGCAGACTTACCCGATATCACGGCGTCGATGGTAGAAAATCAGGAGCTCAATTTAATGGGGTATAATTTTAAAATTTCGCCAGATAAATACACCTATTATTCTTTGGGTAACTCGAACAGTGTACTAGTTATTCCACCGAGTAACTTATCCTTAGAAAAAGCAAACCTATTGAATCCCTGAATATGAATTTAGAGCAATTGAAATATAATATTCTATCATTTTGTGTTTTTTTGGGGTTGACTTTTTCCACCATTGGAGAAGGGTTTGCCCAGAACATCGTTATAGAAGACGGAACAATTACCACATGCAGCGGAACTTTTGTTGACGATGGTAATGAAGGTGGTGAAGGAGGCCCGTACATCAACGGTAACGATTACACCTTCACCATCTGCCCGGATTCACCGGGAGACGTTATTACCATAGAATTTGTAGCCTTTTCGCTGTACACGAGTCCAAACCCCAACAACAGCGACTACCTGTATATCTACGACGGTGACGACGATACTGCGGCATCGCTCGGTAGCTACACTGGAGATGCCTTACAAGGCCTTCCGGTTACGGGTACGGTCAACAATACATCGGGCTGTTTAACTTTTGTTTTTCAATCAAACCCCAACGGATCCCAATTTCCAGGGTGGGAAGGTATCATAGACTGTACAACTCCCTGCGCAACTCCAACAGCCGCTTCAGAGATAATTGATCCTGAACCGCAAGGACCGGAGCAGTCGATCGGTGTTTGCCTCGACGCACCCATCACTTTTGCAGACAACGGGTCTTTTGCAGAAGATGGATTTAACCTGGAGTATTGGGTGTGGAATTTTGGAGACGGAACCATTGATACCCTGGAATCTGCTGAGGACGTTACGCACTCATTTAACGAACCTGGTGAGTATATTGTAAACCTTTCAGTTGTAGACAACAACGGGTGCCGCAGTTTAAACGTAGAGCCTCTTCAGGTATTGGTGAGTACCATCCCAATTTTTAATACAAACTTTGAAACTCCGGTATGTATCGATGGGCCCGTTACCATCGATGGTAGCCCCATACAGAGCATCACCTGGACTGCTCTGCCACCTCAGGTGGTAGCTGGCGAAACCTATCTGGCAGATGGAGCAGGGTTTGAATATTCATCTACATTAACTTTCGACTTTTTTGAAGCCGGCGCTACTCTGGATGATTGCAGCGATTTGGAAGAAGTGTTTGTCAATATGGAACACTCGTATCTCGGCGACCTTCAGATGTCAATAACCTGCCCCGATGGAACCAATGTGATATTGCTCGAATATCCCAACGGTGGGGGTGGAACATACCTCGGTGAAGCGCTTGACGACGGTACAAATGACCCGGGAATCGGCTACGAATACGGCTGGGCACCCGATGCAACCAATGGAAATTTGCCCGATCAGGATACAGAACCCGTAGGTGGCCCAACACCTGGAAACACTGTTCCGCCCGGAACCTATCAGAGCGACTACGATATGTGCGACTTGGTAGGCTGTCCACTAAACGGAGAATGGACATTCAATGTACTCGATAATTTGGCCATCGACAACGGTTTTATTTTTGAATGGGGAATTGCCTTCAATCCCGAATTATTCCCCGATATAACCACTTTTACTCCAATCGTAGGATTGGGACCCGATTCTACCTATTGGGAAGGACCGAACATCATAAACACTTCTGCAGACGGAAATGTCATCGAAACTTCGTATTCCGAACCGGGGTTTTATGATTACACCATGTTTGCCACCAACAATTTTGGGTGCACTTTTGATACGACTATCACAATAGAAGCTATTGAAGGCCCCGATATAACTGCCGGACAGGATTTGACGTATTGCGAAGATCCCGTACAGCTCGAAGCTGCTGTAGTGGGCGACGACCCGCCAAGCTGCTCTGACGACGCCGGAACGTATTCTTATTGCTACGAAAACAACGACAACATCATTGTAACTTTTTGCCCGGACAACCCCGGTGACGGAGCCACATTTATGAGCCTGGAGTTTCTTGCCGGACAATTCGATTTCTTTGACAACGTCGTCGTATACGACGGCGATGATGAAACCGCACCTATTTTGGTCGATCCAGCGAGTTTTGATCCACTCGCAGGCTTAACCGCTACCGCCACAGCGGGTAATCCCACCGGATGCATTACACTCCAAATCTCTTCTGATGGCAGTAACAGTTGCGCAGATGGTTTCTATGAAGAAATTGAAATAGAAGTAACCTGTGGTGGCCCCGGTGGACTCATTTGGGAATGGACACCTGCGGATGGATTATCTAATCCAAATATCCAAAACCCATTTGTGGAAGTTGAACAAGCAACCGAGTACACGGTAACCGCATATCCCGAAGGTTTTCCCGGTTGCCTGATTACAGATCAGGTAATTGTAAGCCCGGATGCACTGGCAGACCCGGGACTCAACACCGACACGACATTTTGCTATAATTCGCCACTGGCATTTCTTACCGATTACCTCAACGGAAACCCGGCATCGGGAGGTACGTGGACCGATCCGGATGGAAACGAAGTGGAAAACGAATTCAACCCCACCCAATACCCCGAAGGTGCCAGTTTCACATACACCTACACGGTAACGAACGGAACTTGCGAAAATCAATCGACCCTTAATATTGATATTCTCCCTTCTACCAATAATTCCTGCTGCCAAACCAATGCGCAGGCGGGATCAGACGATGTGGCCTGCGCCCTGACCTATCAAATGCAGGCGCAACCCACTGTGGGCAATGGAGAGTGGACAGCCCCCCCAGAAGTAACTTTTAGCGATGTAAACGACCCCAATGCCATTGCTACTTGCGAATCTCCAGGTGGATCTATGACGCTCACCTGGACGGACAACAATGGCTCGTTTTGCAATGAATCCGACGAAGTTACCATTCAATTTTCAGATTCTCTGGAGCTATTTGTTGTTGAAGAAGATGCCATTTGCTTTAATGAATGCACAGGGCAGGCAATCGCAATATCCAATGGTGGAACCGCCCCCGGCGGCAGCTACACCTACGACTGGTTCGAAAATGGCGTTCCCGGTGTAAATCCATCTGTTAGAGACTCGCTTTGCCAGGGAACTTATTCGGTAAAGGTGTTCGATAACTTTGGATGTACTGATTCAACGACCTTTCAAATTGGTCAGCCACAACAGCAGAGCCTTTTTATCACCCAGGCTCCCCCACTCTGCGCAGATTCTTGCAATGGCCAAATTGGTGTGAAGTCTGATGGTGCGGTTTCTTACAGTTTTGACGGCGGTGATACTTTCGTTCCAGATAGCATCGGTTTTGTATGTGCCGGTGAACATATCGTTATAGCCCGAAACGAAGCCGGATGCGAAATACAGCAGATCGTAAGCCTGGTAGATCCACCGAGATTCGAAGCCAGCTTCAATATCAATCCGCTTCCGACGACAACAAAAAATACGCGCATCACTTTTCAGAATACATCGAGTCCCGGACCGATAGCGCAAACGCTTTACACTTACGGAGATGATCCGGTAATCGGAGAAGGAGATACCCGTATTTCCACCTTTACCTTCCCGAAAGATACATCGGGTACATATCCGGTTACGATGACAACCACCAATGTGAATGGATGTATGGATACCCTGACGCAAAATGTAATTATCAACGACGATCTGCTCTGGTATGTTCCAAACAGCTTCACGCCAAACGGCGATGGCTTTAACGAAGTGTGGAAACCAATCGGAAATACGGTGGATGTAAGAGACTACGAACTCGCGATATTTAGCAGATGGGGAGAACAAGTGTTCTTTACTAAAGACATTGACAGAGGTTGGAATGGCGATCACAGCGACGACTCTTACTTTGTGAATACCGCAGTTTACACCTATATCATCACATTCTCTTCTGCAACAACAGAAGAAAAATACGAAATAACAGGTCACATTACAGTCTTGAGATAACTCTGATCGGTATATCTCTAATTTTGAAGCCCGTCTGGAAATGTTCAGCGGGCTTCATTTTTTTACGGGTTGTGTTATTACCTTCGCTCTTCTAAACTTCTTCTGTTTTGAATAATTTTCTCGCCATTGTATGGGATGTAGATCCCGAAGCCTTTACCATTCCATTTATTGATTGGCCGGTTCGCTGGTACGGATTGCTTTTCGTGTTCGGACTCCTGGTGAGTCAGTACATCCTATTCTACGTGTTCGAAAAAGATGGTAGAACGAAGAAAAACGTGGAAGACCTTACCATTTACGT
>JAIVHP010000419.1 GCA_020201045.1 Flavobacteriales bacterium | reverse complement strand
CGCTGATGTTTGTTCTCACTGGTCGCTTGCGACCCTCTGCGAACTCATCGATTTGAGCTTTGGTTGTCCATTTTCTCTGTGTACTCAGCGTTAATTATTACTGAAAATAAACCAAAAAAATAGTACCGATGCTTGTGCTCCGCCAAAGGGCAGTGGGGACTGAGATCCCCGAAATGAGTTCGGGATTTCGAAAAATGCTCTTAGCTCAACATCAGTAAGTTAGCGATGTTGTTATATGATAGTTACCCTATGAGCGGTGCTCCTATTATCTATTTTGATAACTAATATTTAAGTGATTATCAAAAATATAGGCATTTAGGTATATAATAAATCCCCACAAAACTTCACTAACCTTTCCGATCTTTTAGAAGTCGGCACATCCGGATCTTAAAATTCTTGGACTAACCTTTCCGACCCTGTGGGGGTCGCACATCAACAATCGCAATAATTTGTATTTCAAGCCCACTTTGGTTGACCGTAACAATACTCTTTATGCCAATCATTTATATTCGACCCCTACAGGGTCGGATGGTAAGATGCCCTCAATAAAGATCAACCCAGATGCGACCCCTACGGGGTCGTGAGGTAAGACGCTCACATCAAAATTTAACTCATTTCCTCTATGAGTCATCTCTGAGCCATGCTCTTATTATCTATTTTGATAACTGATTACCACAAATAAACCAATTGAGTTTTATGATAGGTTATTAGATTGCTCTGAAAGTATTTTTAGATTATTCTAAAAATGATGACCTTTGTGCCTCATGAAGAAGTACATCGGTTTACTGATAGTGGTGTTTTTTGGGGCTTGCACCGAAAACGAGCCCATTGAAGAGAAAGGGCTCAAAATTGTTTGCACCACCGGGATGATAGGCGATGCTGTACAGAATTTGGCAGATTCTACCTGTACGGTGAATACCCTGATGGGTCCGGGAACAGACCCCCATTTATTTAAACCCACAAAGCAGAGTCTAGACCTGCTGTCGGATGCGGATATCATCGTTGCGAATGGCCTTCATCTCGAAGGGAGAATGCAGGATATTCTCGAAAAAATGCAGCGAAACAAAACGGTGATCTTTATCGGCGATGCCATACCGGCAGAAGACTTGCTGATTGCCGAAGGTTCTGAATTTATACCCGATCCACACATTTGGTTTGATGTATCACTTTGGAATAAATCGATGCGTTTCCTTTCGGATGAGCTGAGAAAATTTGGTGTTTTAAACGAAGCTAAAGCCGAAGCATACCGAAATGAACTCTCCGCTTTGGATGAATCAGTTCAGAAAACCCTTTCGGAGATCCCCGATGAGCGCAGAGTTCTCATTACTGCACACGATGCTTTCTCATACTTTGGAGAAGCTTATGGAATGGAGGTGATAGGTCTACAGGGCATCTCCACGGTGTCTGAATACGGTATTCGGGATGTAACCAATATGGTAAACCTTATCGTTTCGCGGAATATTCCCGCTGTTTTTGTCGAGTCGAGCATTTCATCGCGCTCCATTGAAGCGGTTATAGAAGGTTGTGAGCAGAAGGGGTTTCAGCTCGAGCTCGGTGGCACCCTTTATTCCGATGCACTGGGAACGGAAGGGTCAGGGGCCGAAACGTATATTTCTATGGTAGATCACAATGTAGCAACCATTACAAAAGCGCTGAAATGATAGCACTCGAAACGCATAACCTCACCGTGAGCTACGACCGTCAACCGGTATTGTGGGATATAGATTTTTCCATTCCCGAAGGAAAACTGGTGGGTGTAATCGGTCCTAATGGCTCTGGAAAAACCACATTGCTCAAAGCCGTGATGGGGATCCTTCCGGCAGATAGCGGCTACGTGCGTATTTTTCAGGAGACTCTGAATCACACCCGCGAACGAATGAGCTATGTGCCCCAAAGGCAGAGTGTAGATTGGGATTTTCCGGCTACCGTGATGGACATCGCCATGATGGGCCGCTACAAGAAAGGAAAACTCTTTGGAAGGCTGTCGAAATTGGACAGGGAAATTGCCGAAAACGCTTTGGAGCGAGTAGATATGACTTCCTTTCGGAACCGCCAGATCGCCGAATTATCCGGCGGACAACAGCAGCGCGTTTTCATCGCGCGTTCGCTCGCCCAGCAGGCAGACCTATACCTAATGGACGAACCTTTTGTAGGCATTGACGCCGCGAGCGAAGAATCAATCTTGAATCTTTTGAAAGCCATGCGAAACGAAGGAAAAACCATCGTTATCGTCCATCACGACCTGCATACCGCCCTGGATTTTTTCGACTGGGTAGTGCTATTAAACACGCGACTCATAGGCGCCGGACCACTTCCCGAAGTCCTCACCGAAGATAATTTACGCAAAGCCTACGGCGGTAAATTGACCTTGCTCAGCCGCATTGCCGATTTGATCAAGTCGAAGGAATACCCCATTCGAGAAAAATCGAGTCGCGATTGATGCCCTATAATTTCATATGGGTTATTACCGGTTGTGCGCTAATTGGCGCCGGAGCTTCACTGGTGGGAACATTTACTTTTTTGCGGAAAAAATCGCTCGTAGGCGATGCTGTGGCGCATTCGCTCCTACCGGGGGTGGTGCTCGCCTTTATGCTTTTCGGCCAAAAGAGTATCTGGGTGCTCTTTCCCGGTGCGTTGATTGCGGGCTGGCTCAGCCTTCTCAGCATCGAAGCCATCACAAAGTATTCCCGAATTAAGTCAGACACTGCGATAGCCATTGTAC
>JAIVHP010000193.1 GCA_020201045.1 Flavobacteriales bacterium | reverse complement strand
CGCCCCCGATCCCCTAAAGGGGTGTCCACGCGCCTTTCACTTTCCAAAAAATCACACTCATAACTTATAACCCATCACTTATAACTTTTTTCCCTACTCATACCTCCCGCCGGCCGAAGCACTGACCTGTGCTGCGCGGGCAGGCATAACTTTTTCTAACATGCATCCGCAAAAACAACCATTCTTGTCTGATTTGGGTATGACAATGGAGAAATTACCCGCGTTTTAAACGGAAATTGTCGGAAGAACTTTTTGGGAACGTTTGCAATCATCCAGCGTAAAAAATCTAAAAATCGGTACTTCGCAGTGGATCGATTATAACTATTTAGCACATTCTGCTCCCTGCGGCATCGGACTACAGAAAAATCTAATTAGGTTTGATACATAAATTGTACCCTGTGAGAATCCGATTTTAAGAATCGCAATTTTGCCTGAGAAACAGCAATGGATATTGTTTTTAACGTAAACCCTTTAGGCCTGGAAGGTCTTGCGGCATCTCTTACTTCACTGGTAAGAAATTGCTCGCGCAGCGAAAACATCGCTTTTTGGATTTTGAGTTCAGATTTAAGTGATCTCGATAAAAAGAGCATTACCACATTACTGGAAACCGAACACTTTAAAGGGTCTACGGAATTTGTCGACTTCGACGCCAAAAAAATATTTGGCCACCTCCGGTCTTTACACGGCGACTGGACATCTTACGGCCGATTGTTGATTCCGGATATCGTGAAGAGCGAAAGAGCCCTTTATTTGGATGCAGACCTGGTAATTGAGTTGGATGTGCTGCGTTTAGAACATTTCGATTTTAAAGGTAACCTGATTGGGGCAGTTCACGGAAGCGAAATAAAGCATACGCTAGACAGAGCCTTTTTAACCCAACGCCTGAATTTATCGGAAGACACCGATTATTTTAATGCGGGCGTGCTCTTACTAAACTTACAAAAGTGGCGAACGGAACGGGTAGAAGACGAATGGAATGCTCATCTCCCGGAAGAATTCAACGTGCCGTGGCGAGCCAGCACCGTGAAACCCGAAAATTCTAATAGCGCGATTTTACACTATGTAGGATCACCAAAACCGTGGGATTGGTGTGGGGCTTACATCCATAGGGGTTATAAAACCTGGAATAGCTACACCCCCGCTTTTTGGAAAAAGCGCTATGGCAAAATGAACTCAGACAAAATTCAAAGAACCTGGAAAATTCGGAGAAGTCTAATCAAGGGGTTCAAGCATAAAGCTACAACCAGCTAGTGAGTGGCTGTCTATAGTCAGGCTTTAGATGGGTATTTCTTCATTTGAATTCTGTCAATTCGCTGGATAGCTGTTGAACAACACCCAAATTTCAAAAATATCATTCTCAATTCCGCAAAATATTTTCTTTAGATTTACGTGTATCCATTCAATTGAACTATGAGCCCACCCAGCAACCACATCGATTATATTGAATTTAAGGCGGTTGATTTAAATGCCGTGAAGATGTTCTACTCTGGCGCATTCGGCTGGGAATTCACCGACTACGGCCCCACTTATACGTCCTTCTCGGGAAGCGGCGTTGCTGGTGGGTTTGAAAAAACCGAAGGCGAGATACGAAATGGAGCCCTTGTTGTTCTTTACCATTCCGATCTCAATAGTATCAAAAAGAAAATCGAAGCTTCGGGAGGAGAAATTTCAATGGATATTTTTTCTTTTCCCGGTGGAAAGCGATTTCACTTTAAAGATCCATCGGGCAACGAACTCGCTATTTGGTCGGAATAGGATGTGGAATTGCTAAGCCGCTTATAACATTCTCGCTCTTTTCTCTAAAATTTGTCCTGCAATCCTTTTTAGACTTCAGAAGAAAACTATTTCGTTGATTAAACAATACCTTTACTGTTGGAGAAAACAGAAAACATGCTGATTTATAATTATACATCCCCCGCTTTTTAGATTTGATGGATATCGTTTTTAACATCAATCCATTAGGTCTGGAAGGACTCGGAACCACACTTATATCCCTGGTGAGAAGCTGTTCTAAAACGGACGAGCTCAACTTGCATTTTTTATGCTCAGAGCTCAATGTCGATGACAAAAGCAATATCACTACTCTCCTCAAAAGCGAAAACTATAAAGGGCATACAGCTTTTATTGATTTCGATGCCAAAAAAACTTTTGGACACCTGCGTTCGCTGCACGGCGATTGGACACCTTACGGAAGGCTTTTAATTCCCGAAATCATAAAAGGTGATCGGGCACTTTACCTCGATGCCGATTTAATAATTGGTGCAGATATATTGAGCTTAAAGGATTTTGATTTCGACGGTCATTTACTCGGAGCTGTTTACGGCTGTGCCGTTACAAACACGCTTGACAGTCAATTTCTAATCAAAAACCTCGGTTGGACATCTGATACGGGATATTTCAACTCTGGTGTGGTACTCTTTAACCTCAAAAAATGGAGAGCGGACGATGCCGACTCGAAGTGGAAAACCATAGCGGGTAAATATTCAGATGAACTCATATCTCATGATCAAACACTATTAAACGGCCTGTGCCGCGGCCATTTTGCCCACTTGCCAGATACTTTTAACCTGCCGTGGTATTCGCATAAAGAAAAACCCGAAAATGCAGAACGCGGTATACTGCATTTCGTGGGTTCGCCAAAGCCCTGGGACTGGGGAGGAAAGTATATCCATAAAGGCTTTGACGAATGGAGTGCCTTAAATTCTCCTTTCTGGAAAAAGCAGTATGGAAAAATAACTACTGAGAAAATGTGGCGCACCTGGAAAATCAGACGCAGCCTGGCAAAGGGAATAAAAAAGAAAGCGCTTTCCAGTTAGTCTTTTCCAAAAAATCATACCGGCTTCGATAGCATCAAAAAGAAAATCGAAGCTTCGGGATGAGAAATTTCAATGGATATTTTTTCCTTTCCCGGTGGAAAGCGATTTCACTTTAAAGATCCATCGGGCAACGAACTCGCTATTTAGTCGGAGTAGATTTTGGAGCTCCAGGGCGATTTCACGCCAGACGTTCATGCCCGGTATTGACTTTTATATAAAATTTCTACGTTTAGCTTGAAAATATTTAGAAATTCACGGCCCAATATGGTGATAAAGGAGTTTTGCAGTAATCTTTTATAAGCCCGCCCAACCCTGTAATTTCAAAATATCGACAGCATAAAATGGCGAAAAAACAGCGTGAAATGATATCAAAATGGCTGGTTAGCTCCTGGCCAATGCTTCTGGCGCTAGCCCTGGGAGTTTACTTCTTTCTGATAAACATACTCGGGCCTGATTTCGCCTACTTTCCCGGAGATCTGGGCGATGCGCGGCTAAATATTTATTTTCTCGAGCACGCTTATCGGTTTTTCACCGGGCAGGTCGACTCGTTTTGGAATGCACCTTTTATGTATCCCACTCCAGATGTGATGTCGTACTCAGACACCCTACTCGGCTCGGCTCCCATTTTTGCCCTGTTCAGACTTTTGGGCTGCGATGTATACACTTCATTTCAATGGTGGTATGCCGTGCTGGTGATTCTGAATTTCTCTGCGGCTTATCTCTTTCTGAACTACGTTTTCAAAAATCGTTACGCCGCTGCACTAGGTGCATTTGTATTTGCATTCTCTATAGGCATTCACTCTCAGGGCTATCACGCCCAAACCTTTGCGAGATTTGCAATCCCCATCGCTTTGCTTATGGCGGTAAAGTTTAAAGAATCGCGTGTACCTGGGTTTTATGTTGGTGGTACCTACTGGAATTCTTCTGCTCCTCGGGGTGCTCAAAGGTTGGAGAGATGGGAATAACGCCTTAAAACGCGGTAAGTGGTACGCATTAATTGGGGCTTCCCTTGTTGCCAATTTACTTGTGCTCTGGCCACTTATGCAGCCCTATACCAAGCGAGCTATTCCCTCGTCATACGAGCACTACCAGCAAATTGTCCACACCATACCAACCATAAAATCTTATTTCTACAGCACTCGTGGCAGTGTTGTTTGGGAGTTTTTTTCGGATATGAATGTTCAGATTCAAATGTGGGGACAACATCAGTTATTTTCCGGCGGAGTGGCTACGGTTTGCCTTTTCCTGGGTTTTATTTGGGTTGTTGCAACGCTCTTTCGGTCAAACTGGCGAATCTTTTCCCTGTCAACAACGCAAATGCTTCTCATCACCGGTTTAATTACATTCATTCTATTTCTGCGAATCGACAGGGTTTCCGCTTACCTGGCTCTCTATTACATCCCGGGGTTTTCATCTCTGCGCTCGCTTACGCGAATAATAAATATTCAGCTTCTGTTCTTTGCTATTTCCGTTTCCTTCGTATTTGCAGCTATTTTAAAGAAATCCGGAAAGCGAAATACGGTTGTTTTCCTGCTCGCCCTGGGGGTGTTGGTTTTAGATAATTCTTTTGATGGAAACGGTATTTTTAGAAAAAGTAAAAGCGAAGCCAGGGAACGGGTATCGGTTCTCGACGATGCTTTATCGCGAATCCCGGATGGGAGCGTTTTTTCATACGAACCCACCAATCCCGATGATCTACCCATTCACCACCAGCTAGATGCCATGCTGGCGTCGCAGAGACACAACCTAAAAACAGTAAATGGATATACCGCAACGAGTCCGGTGGAGTTTTCTTTTTACTGGCACGATCCTAACGCGCCCAACAGAAATTACTGGCTCTCATCGCAAAATTTGGAGTTTGATTCCCTTTTTGTAGTTGAGAGCCCTGACAGCACGCACACGGTAACTCCTTCTGAAATACAATCGTCTATGAGCGATAAAGTACAATACGAATTCGGTGTGCGTCAAATGATCAGAGTTATAAAATCGGATAGCGGCTGGATGGAATCGATTAGAAAAAAGGCCGAAAAGCAAAAGATACCAGTAGATTCCATGATTGTGCTCGATGCAATTTGGATGGTGAAGAACAATGAATAAGATGCAACTTCGCTCAAAAGGCGAAAATCTCATGGTTCGCTATACCGCTATGCAATTCAGATTAGTAGGATTAGATTCTTGCCTTCTATTGAGAAATAAATCCTACTTTACCAGCGTTTTAGAGATTCGCAAAACCAAAACCGATAAAATGAAAATTTCACTCACCCTCGCCGCGCTAACACTGATAATTGCAACTTCCCACGGGCAAAGTATAAAACGCACAAATTGTAAAACAGCCGATGTCAATATCCAGCCGTACCCAACCGAAATACCCGAAAATGAAGTAGTGGTATCTTTGGGTGCGCTCTACATGGATCGGGAAGTGAAAGAGCTTGCGGAGCTAACAGAAAAGGAAATGCGGAAACTCAAGAAAGCGGCGAGAAGTTTTAAGACCTGCACAGCCTATGTGGATTTTGATCGGGTGATGATAGACAAAGACCTCAACCCCACCCTAACAGAAAATTATCTGTCTTATGTTGTGGTAAGCGAGCAAGAAGAATAAAGCGCTCTTATTTTTCCATTCCGGGAGTAAAGCTGAAGTTCAGAGCTATACATCTATTTAATGACTCTGTAAGTCATCATGGGCAACTTTTTATTTTTCATATGAACTTCGCCCGATTGCTCGCAATCGAATGACTCTTTAACCTTTTCGTAATTGGAAGCGCTTATGAGTATTTCACCCTTATCGGCAGCAGATTGAAGTCGGGCTGCGGTGTTCACTGCATCGCCAATTACAGTGTAGTCGAGGCGGCGAAGCGCTGCTGATCCAATATTTCCCCAAACCATATCGCCGCTGTTTATCCCGATGGAAACTTCGGGTTTATACTGCTCGGCACCGATCCCGATATCGGCATTGTGTATGGCATTTCTAATAGCCAGGCAGGCGTCCATGGCCCGATCCAGGTGGTATTCGTTTCTAAAGGATGCCATAACCGCATCTCCCAAAAATTTATCTACCGTGCCATCTTCTTTAATGATTTCATCGACAATAATATCGAAATAGGCATTGAGCATTTTCACGACCTTATCTGCAGGTTGAGTTTCGCTAATTGCCGTAAAGCCACATATATCAATGAATGCTACCGTGCCTTCTATGGTTTCATTCTCAAAAAGGGTTGACGTTTCAATTTCCCTGCTACCCATAAAGTTGAGAACGGTCTCATCTACAT
>JAIVHP010000192.1 GCA_020201045.1 Flavobacteriales bacterium | reverse complement strand
ATACGGTTTCTACCGAAGTGATTGATGACCTGAGCACAACGGGGTCTCTTCAAGCTGGAAGCATTAAATTATCGCCCAATCCGGCTGCAGATCAAGTTAGAATAATCAACAACTCAAATGCCGAAATCCAGAATATTGAGCTCTATTCTACAAGCGGTAAATGGGTACGGAATTTTACGCGCTTTGAAACTTTAGATATAAGCACGATCAATAGCGGCATGTATTTGCTGCGAATAGAAACCGATTCATCGACCGTAAACAAGCGCTTAATCATAAAATGATAATGCAACGAAATGCCTGATTAAAGTAGGTTTTTTTTCTGGGCTTGATGTTTTTTTGGATTCAACCGCGATTGGAGAATACCGCGCCATAAAAATCGAAGTTATCCTCCCCCTAACCCCTTCATGCCTGAGGCAGACAGGTCCTAAGGGGTAACGACCCCAGTTGCGGTGGAATGGGAGAGTGGAAAAGAACACGGCCATCCAACACCTCACCACATCCAAATTACCACAGAGCCGTTGCCTATTGCCTTAAAAGCCCGCCAGTTTGCAGCGTCACACGCCACCTTAAACCCTTAACATCCAAATCCCCACAACGCCGTTGCCCATTGCCTTAAAAGCCCACCGGCCTGAAAAACCAACACGGCCATCCAACACCTCACCACATCCAAATTACCACAACGCCATTACCACAACGCCATCGCCTGCTTGACGGGCGGCTCTGAGGGTGTGGTTTTATTGATGTATTTTGAAACGCCCTGGAAGGGATAGAATTCGATGGAAAAATAAAACACGTTGGCATTAAAAGTCTCAAAGGGTTTTACCGGTACTTCGTTTACCAATGTGGAATAGTTCGGATCGAAAAATTCGGTGAGGTAGTACTTGAATTTAATCGCCGTACCAGATCTAAATTGAATTCCGGCGAAAAGCGAATTCATCAGATCGGGGTTGCGGTCGGTAAACCACGAGGTGGTTTTGTTCTCCTTATCGCTTCCCGAAAAATCCTTTTGCTTGTAGTGAAAGGGTAGCTCCAACTCATAACCGGCAAAAAAGAAAAAAGGCTTTTCCTGATTTAAATCACCCACCTTAAACCCGATGGGGATACCGGCATTGTAAGTTCGGTACTTTATTCGATCGATTCGATCCGGGTCGTTGGGGTCTTCGTCAAATTTGGCTATAAACCCCACATTCCGGATATTGGGGTCGCTGCTGGTTTGAGAAAAACCCTTTCCGCTGAAAGCGAAAATGAGCAGGGCTCCAAAAAATGTGTGGTAAAAGAGCGAGGAATTCATATTAAAAGAGGGTTAAGTGATTCTGGTTAAGAAGAAAATAATAAAATAGATGACAACGGCACTTAAAATAATGAGCCATACCTTTCGGTAATGCCTGCCCACCCTCGAAAGGTCTTTTCGGTATGAAATGACCATAGCCAGAATAAAAACCACTACAAAAGCGCCAGCAAAAATCCAGTGGCCTGTGCCGATGTTCGTCATGCTGGCAAAATTAATCCAAATTCATATACCGCATGCTTAAAAAGGATAAGCGGTTGAACATTCACGGGCATTAATTGTATTTTCGGAGCGTGGAAATTACATGGGAAAACAAAGAAGTGGTCGGGGATGCTCTTCCCGCCTTAGAAAAAGTAAACTTTCAGAAACACCCGGTGCGCTATAAGCGATACAGGTATTTGGTTTCGGGAATTTTATGGTTGATACCGCTTACCGCAGTTGTTATCTTAAATATATCGCTCGAAGGGTACTGGCGATTTTTACCAATTGGGATAATGCTCGTTTTGGTCGCTTTCAACTTTGCCAGCATCCGGATTGGGTTTAGCCGGAGGGGCTATGCCCTTCGCGAAAGAGACCTTACCTACCGAAAGGGGTGGCTGTTTTATTCCACCACCACTTTGCCTTTTAACCGCATTCAGCACACAGAAGTTTCTCAGGGGCCTGTAGAAAAGAAGTTTGAGCTCTGCACCTTAAAGATTTTCACTGCAGGTGGCAGTACGTCAGACCTGTCCATTCCGGGGCTGGAAGAAGAAGAAGCTCAGCAACTTCGCGATTACATTTCCAAAAAGGCCGCCATTTATGCCTGATGAACTCAAGGATTGGGATCTCACCAAGCCGCAACGCCAAAGTATGCTCGGGGTGGTGGTGTATATCCTCAGAAACATTCGAGCGCTCGGCGCACTCGCTTTTTCGTTTTTTGCCTTCGGAGCCATGAACTCATCTATATGGCTGGTATTTGCGGTGGCCGCATTGCCCATCGCCATTATATTCGTGGTTTTCGCTTATTACCAATACAGCAATTTCACTTTTCAGGTAAACGACAATGAACTGATCATTCACAAAGGTGTATTTGTAAAGGACAGGTTGGTAGTAGAAGCAGACCGGATACAGAGCATTCAAATTACGGAAAACATCGTGCAGCGGGCACTGGGACTCGTTGCCCTGCGGGTAGATACGGCCGGTTCTAAGGGGAGCGAACTGGAAATACCCGCCCTGGAGCGCGTAAAGGCAGAGAAGCTTAAAACACTTCTCTATCAAAAGAAGGCAGCCATTGAATCGGAAGGAGAAGGCGTTCAGGCAGAAGATTTTTCCATTGGCGAAGCTTCCGAGCGCGCAGAGAAAACCGAAGAAGCCGGCGATGTGCTGGTTCACTTATCCATACTCGATTTGCTCAAAGTTGGCTTTACCGAAAACCATTTGCGCACGGGGTTTATCGCCCTGGCTTTTGTATTTGGTACGTTTTCTCAATACTGGGAATACATCACCGATTACTTTTCTGATTCCGTAGATTCTTATACCCAACAGGCTTTGAATGCAGGATTTGCTGCACTCACCTTGTTTCTTGTGGCCTTTGCAGTTTTTTCGGTCCTTATTAGCGTGGTGCGCACTTTTCTCCGGTTTTACAATTTGAAGGCCACGTTGAAATCGGAAGCGATTGAAGTAAACACCGGGCTTTTTAAACGAAATGAATCGCGGGTGCCCATTCGGAAAATTCAGTTTGTACAGTGGGAGGGAAACCCGCTCCGAAAAGCGATTGGCTACGAATCGGCGAAAATTAAGCCATCAAATAGCATGGGCGACGCTGATCGCGAGCAAAAGATTGAAATTCCCGCCTTAAAGTTTGCCGAGACTTCAAAATTGGTTAACGGCATTTTTGAAAACTTTGCCGAGCCCGAGCTCACCGTTCAGGCCAATGCGTGGGCCTATGCCCGATTCAATTTCATCATCGGTTTTTTAATTCTCATTCCGCTGGCGGTGTTGCTGTACTTCCGGGTAGGCTGGGTGGCTGCATCGGTATTTGCCATCGCGCCCATCATCGCCATTTTTGGGTATTTCTACGGCCAAACGGTGCGTATTCAATACAGCAAGAAGTTTATGGTGATTCGCAAAGGACTTGTATTCACCCGAAGAATCGTTATTCCATCCTATAAAATTCAGGCGCTCAGCGTAGATGGAAATGTTTTTATCGATAGAAGGCAGCTCCGCCATGCCAATTTTTATACGGCAGCGGGAACGCGAACTATTCGATACATGCCCGAAAAGGATGCGCATATCCTACGCGATTACCTGCTCTACTGCGCTGAAAGCAGCGAAGAACCCTGGATGTAATTTTGGGTTAGTACGTGAGCACCCGAACCACCTGCGGCTGAAAAGACTGCGACGTAGCGGCAAGCCACTCGTCCATCCATTCTTCGGGAACGGGCGTCCTATTTCCTTTGGCTCTCTGAGTCCCGAAGCTCCGAGAAGCTCCACAAATCCCTTCACCGTTTCGCGGTGGTAATTGGCTACGCGCACTTTTTTGTTTTCGGCAACGAGCCCGGCTACCAGTTCGGGGTTTTGGGTGGTAACCCCTGTGGGGCAGGTGTTTTTATTGCACAGTAACGCCTGTATGCATCCCAGTGCGAGCATCATCCCGCGGGCGCTATAGCACACATCTGCTCCCAAAGCCATTGCGCGAAACATATGAAAACCAGTTATGATTTTTCCGGCGGCAAAAATTTTAATTTTTTTGCGGAGGTTAAATCCGGTTAGGGCATCGTGGGCAAATGCCAGCCCTTCCCGAAAGGGCATACCCACACTGTCTGAAAATTCAACGGGAGCAGCACCGGTTCCGCCTTCAGCGCCGTCGATGGCAATAAAGTCGGGGGTGATTTCTTTTTCTACCATCGCCTTGCAAATGGCTAAAAACTCCGCTTTGTGGCCGATGCAAATTTTAAAACCAACCGGTTTGCCCCCGGAAAGTTTGCGCATTTCGCCTATGAATTCCATCAATTCAAGCGGAGTGCTAAAGGCCGTGTGAAAAGGGGGGGAGTCTACCGATTTTCCGGCTTCTACCCCGCGAATAGCCGCAATCTCGGGCGTGTTTTTCTGCGCGGGAAGTATGCCGCCGTGCCCGGGCTTAGCCCCCTGTGAGAGCTTGAGTTCAATCATTTTGACGTTTGGCTTCTGCGATATTTCTTTGAACTTTTCCGGTGAAAACCGTCCCTGCTCATCGCGACAACCAAAATACCCTGTACCTACCTGGTAAATTAAATCGCCGCCGGGTTTATCGTGGTAAGAACTAATCCCCCCTTCACCGGTGTTGTGGGCAAAATTTCCAATGGCAGCTCCGCCATTTAGGGCTTCAACGGCAGTTTTGCTCAAGGCTCCGTAACTCATGGCAGCAACATTAAAAACGCTGCAATCGTAAGGTTGCTGGCAATCTGGGCCGCCTACAATCACCCGGGGGTCGTGATTGAGCTGGTTGAAGTCCAGCGCTCCTATCGAATGGTTCATCCACTCGTATCCCTCGTCGTAAACATCGAGCTGGGTGCCAAATGGCGAAGTATCCACAACCGTTTTTGCGCGTTGGTAGGCCACCGAGCGGTCTACCCGATTTATCGGCGTACCGTTTGTGTCAGACTCGATAAAGTATTGATAGAGCTTAGGGCGAAGGTCTTCCAGTAAGTACCGTCCGCGGCCAAATACCGGAAAATTTCGGACTACCGAGCGCTTTTTCTGGCTCATGTCGTAAATGCCCAATACGATAAAAGGACCGAGAACCACAAAAACCCACAGCCAGGCAGGACTTGCAAAGTAGCTTAGGAGGCCAATTACAATAATTGAAAGTGCCGAGAAACCGAGAAATTCGTAGCGCATAGGGTAATTTTTTGCAAATCTACGGGTTTACTGCGAAAGCGGATGCACGAAAAGATGGAAGCGCAAATGTGCGATGGGGGCTCGCTTGTTACCGGTACGAAACGGGCTCCAGCGAACCATCTTCTCTTCTGATGTGCGTTTCGGCTCCGCGGGTAATGTCGTTGTTTTGCGCCGATACGCAAATCCAGTCGGATTCCTTTTTTTCCATTACAAATGTGAAAATGGTCTGTCTCTTTCCGGCATTTTTGCCTTTCAACCCGGATTGGCCTTTGAGCAGCATCCGCGCGATAACCACCCCGGCACCGTCGCCCAGTTTTCTGAACTTCGTTTTTAAGACCGATAGCTGGGAGTCGGGAAAAATTACCCTGAGTCCGTAGTCGTGCGCCCGTTCAATCGATTTTCGATTTTCCCACCACAGACCTGTGACGTTAATGAAATCAGCATCTTCGGCGAAAAGGCCGGCTAATTTTACAGCGTCGTATTCATTCCAGTAACGGGCAAAAAGATCTGCAATTTTCTGCGGGCTTTTCATGATAAACTTATGTGTTTAGGAACCTATTTCGGTGGCGATGCGTCTGAAAGTAAGATTTATTCGCGGAGCACTTATTTTTTTCGA
>JAIVHP010000418.1 GCA_020201045.1 Flavobacteriales bacterium | reverse complement strand
ATTTCTAAAACACTGGATAAGCTCGACTTTGGTGTGAGCTATTATATTGTGGGAAGGGTAAAAACAACAGAAATCCCGCAAATCGATGCCTTTACAATCGATATCGATATTTTTCAATCGAATGGCTCATCGCTTTACGGAGTGCCCTTCGACATCAGAATCAAGGACAAGAATACGTTTATCTTAAGTTTCGATAATGGAACGGAAAAGATTGAGCGAGAGCACCCCTTCGATACAGACATCGCGGAAAACGAATACTTGCTCCGCGCAGATCGCAATGATTTTCTTAGTAAAGAGACCTTTGAAAAGCTCCGCGATAACAATTACCAATTTGTTGTAAACAGCAAGAATTACCTGGTTCGGAAGTATCAACGGGCACTGGAGATCGAAAATGAAGAAGGTACGAGTATTCTCGAAATTTCAGTAAAAGATCACCTGGCTTCTAAAGCCAAAATGTTTCTCGACTCGCTTTCTGCTTCCTACATCGATTACACCATACAGTCGCAGATTGACCTGAATGAAAACACCCTTTCATACATTGACAATCAACTTACGGGAATCACCCAGATTCTCGATTCAATCGAAACCAATTTGGAAGGCTACAAGGCGAGCAAGGATATTTTAGATCTTTCGCGCGAAGAATCGGAGTTCTTCGAAAAACTTCTGGAATATGAAACCGAGCGCAGAAACCAGCTTATGCGCATCGAAACACTGAATTCGCTGGAAGATTACCTCCAAACCAAAACCGGTGAGCGCTTACTGCCGCCCGCGATGTATATCATAGATGACGAGTTTCTCCAATCGTCGCTCAAAGAGCTTTACAATCAGGAAGTAATGCGCTCGCAGACATCGTATGATATGACCGATGAAAGTCCGGGTTCGGGTAGAATTGAAAAAACCATTCAGTCTCTCCGATCGAACATTACGGTTTACATTAAGAATTTGCGTAAAGCTATCCAGGAGCGTCTCACGGAAGTGAATAAAGAAATTGCCTATTACGAATCTATGTTGCGCAAATTGCCGCAGTCGCAGAGGGAGATGCTAAATATTCAGCGAAATCTCGACGTAAACGAAAAAATGTACGTCTACCTTCTGGAAAAAAAGGCAAACACCATCATTGCCAGGGCTGCAATTGTTCCCGAGGTAAGCGTAATTGAAGTGGCGCGTGGGGTAGGAGTGGTAGGCCCGGAGAAATTTAAGATCATTTATTACTTTGTAGCCGTCGGACTTATTCTAGGCTTGATTATTTCGTTTATCAGGTCTGTTCTCTTCGATCGGATTCAAAACACACGCGAACTCAAGCAAATTACCAAACTTCCCATTATGGGTAGCGTTCCCCACGCCGATGAAATGGAGAACGAGCGCCTGGTAGTTACCAAAAATACCCGCTCTACCGTGGCCGAATCGTTTAGAAGCATACGCACCAACCTACAGTATTTTATCGATACCAATCAGAGCGAAATCATTTTGTTTACTTCCCTTCACCCCGGCGAAGGAAAGACGTTTTGCTCGATAAATACCGCTGCAATTATTGCCAGCGCAGGCAAGCGGGTTCTTCTCCTCGATTTTGACATGCACAAGCCCAAAATTCACAAATCGTTTGGGATGGACAACAACGAAGGGCTGTCTACTTACATTTCCGGAAGGCATAGTCTTGCTGAAGTAACCAGAGAGTCGCCGGTGGAAGATTTACACGTTATCACCGCCGGCCCGGTTCCGCCCAACGCGTCTGAACTGGTTTTGAGTAAGAAAGTAGACGAGTTGATTGCCGAGATTAAAAGCGCATACGATTATATCATTATCGATACGCCTCCTATTATGTTGATTTCAGACTCCATGGTGCTGATGCGTAAGGTAGGCCTCGGTATTTTTGTAATGAACACCGATAAGGCGACCAAAAACGGGGTGAAACACCTGGAAGAAATCGTAACTACAAACCGACTGGAACATACATCCATCATCCTAAACAACGTGAAAACCAAGCGCTGGAAATACTACTACGGTAAGTACGGCTACAGATACGGTTATGGCTACGGGTATGGTTATGGGTACGGAACAAGTCGGGATAAAAACTAACAAAGCAATTAACGAATAGCAAAATGGGCTACCTTTCAATTGATCAGCTTAATGATATAGGTTTTAAAGCCATCGGAAGCAACATCAAAATTTCGGAGTTTGCGCGGATTTACAATCCCCAGAACATCGCAATCGGCAATAACGTGCGCATCGACGACTTCGCGATTCTCTCGGCAGGCGATGGCGGTATCACACTCGGCGACTACGTGCACATTTCATCTTTTTGTGGATTGATTGGAGCGGGAGAGATCGTTATGGAAAGCTTTGCCGGCTTGTCTTCCCGGGTGTTTATATACTCTTCTTCTGACGATTACAGCGGCCAATCGTTGACAAATCCCACTGTTCCCGACGCCTATACCGATGTGGAGTCTGCTCCGGTGAGAATTGGAAAACACGTGATTTTAGGGTCTTGCGCTACTGTATTGCCAGGGGTAACCATTGGCAGTTCTACAGCTATTGGCGCCTATTCTTTGGTAAACAACGATATTCCCGAAGGAGTAATTGCCGTTGGCCAGCCCTGCCACGAAATACGCAAACGCAGCCTGAAGCACCTCGAGTTGGAAAAGGAATTACTCAACCGTTCTTAAGGCGGTAGTAAGTGGTTTTAAGTTTGTAATTCCACCGCAGTTTTTGCGGCAGTCCAGCCAGAATTTCTCCGTATAGC
>JAIVHP010000287.1 GCA_020201045.1 Flavobacteriales bacterium | reverse complement strand
TGAAAAACGAAATGCTCGATTTTTCAGAAGAGGAGACCCCGGAAGATTCAGATTCCGAGCCGGATGGCGAATCTGACAGCCAAAGCGAAAAGGCCTAAATCAGGTTTACTTCTCTTTCGAGCTCGACCCCAAATTTTTCGAAAACAGACTTTTGAACGCGCTCGGCGTGTTCCATAATTTCGCGTCCGGTAGCGCCGCCGTAGTTAACCAGCACCAGCGCCTGCTTTTCGTGCATACCGCAATTTCCCATGCGCTTGCCCTTCCATCCGGCGTGTTCTATGAGCCATCCGGCGGCCAGTTTTACCTTTTCAGTTCCGGCGGGGTAATTTGGTATTTCGGGATGCTTCACGGAAATTTCAGACCAGGCTTTTTGCGATACTATTGGATTCTTAAAAAAACTTCCGGCGTTACCGAGTTCGGCCGGGTTGGGTAGCTTGCTCTGCCTGATTCGGATCACGGCGTCGCTAACCGATTTGATGGAAGGGCTGACCTTCATTCGCTCCAATTCATTTTCTATATCGCCGTAGGAAGTGTTGAGCTTTGGTTCCTTCAGCAAGCGAAACGTAACGCTTAGAATGATGTATCGATCTTTGTAGGCCCGCTTAAAAATGCTTTCGCGATACCCAAAAGCACAGTCGTCTGCCCGGAAGGTTTCTATTTCGAGGGTTTCGAGGTTTAGGGCTTCGAGTTCCTGAAAGCGGTCTTTTATTTCCACGCCATACGCCCCAATATTTTGCATCGGGCTGGCGCCCACATTCCCGGGAATCAGCGAAAGGTTTTCCAGGCCCGCCCAGCCTTCGTCAATGCATCTCAAAACAAATTGGTGCCAATTCTCTCCGGCGCCCACTTTTACAATGTACTCAGATTCGGTGGTGTCAATCAGTTCTACGCCCTTTATTTCGTTTTTCAAAACCAGTCCTTCGAAATCTCCAGATAGCAAAACATTGCTGCCGCCCCCGAGGATAAGTCGCGGGAGAGATTTAAATTCGCCATTTTTTAAAACCGCAATTAAATCTGTTGCACTCGAAAATCGGTGCATGACTTTGCAAGTGGCATCTATACCAAATGTATTGTAATCTTTTAGGGAGGCGTTGTATTCTGGGTGCATTAATGCAGTTTTTCGCAAAACTAAGTGAAATTGTAGTGTTTCTTGTTGATTACATTTACCGATTATGAAAAACCGGGTGATCATATCTGTGAGTAATGATCTGAGTACCGATCAACGGGTGAAGAAGCAATGCGCTTCGCTGCAAAGCGATGGGTATGCGGTTACCCTTTTAGGAAGAGAATTGAAAAATAGCCTTCCGATTTCCCGACCGTACCGTGTGAGAAGATTTAAGCTGTGGTTCAATACAGGAGCTCTGTTTTACGCCGCCCTCAATGTTCGATTGTTTTTTTACCTGCTTTTCCACCGCGCCGATATCTACTATGCAAATGACCTGGATACTTTGCCGGCAAATTTTCTCGCCGCGAAGTTTCGAAACGCATATTTGATTTACGACAGCCATGAATTTTTTACCGAAGTTCCCGAAATTCAAAACCGGCCGATCGTAAAGAAAACCTGGAAATTTTTTGAGCGCTTCACAATCGAGAGAGCCGATGTGGTAATTACCGTAAACGACTCTATCGCCGGGCTGCTCGCCAAAGCCTATAATTTAAATGATGTGGTTGTGGTTCAAAACCTTCCCGAAGCCGTTCCGCAAATCACTAAAAAGGATAGAAACGAAATTGCGAAACCGCACGAGCGCATCTGCATTTTGCAGGGCAGTGGAATTAATGTGGATCGCGGCGCCGAAGAACTCGTAGACGCCTTTCAAAATGTAGAAAACGCAGTTTTGCTGATTGTAGGAGACGGAGATGCCCTTCCCGGTTTAAAAAAGCGCGTGGCCAGGCTCGGGTTGACCAACCGCGTGATCTTTAAACCAAAAATGCCTTATGCGGATATGATGTCGTACACGGCTTTGGCCGATGTGGGATTCAGCCTCGACAAAGCGAGCAACGTCAATTATAAATTCAGTCTTCCCAATAAAATATTCGATTACGCCTATGCCGGGGTTCCCGTTTTGGCAACCGATTTGGTGGAAGTGAGAAAGATAATCGAAACCTATAAATTTGGAAGGGTGGTAAGCAATTTGGAGCCCACTACGCTGGCCCGGGAAATAAATGGATTCTTAAACGACAAAGCGTCACTAAAAGCTTACCGCCAAAATACCGCCGACGTGGTTAAAAACTTAAATTGGCAGTCGCAGTTTAACACGGTATTAAAACGAATGAAAGACCTTGGGTAACCTAAGCATTAATATAGTCAGTTTCGATATTCCCTATCCGGCAAATTACGGCGGGGTGATCGATGTTTTTTACCGGGTAAAGGCTCTTTCAGAGTTGGGAGTAAAAATCCATTTGCACTGCTTTTACAGCGATCGAAAAAAAGCTACCGAACTCGATAAATACTGTGTTTCGGTAACGTATTACAAGCGCAAAAAATCGGTTTTTAATGCGCTGAAAAGTCTTCCGTTTATCGTATCGAGCAGGCGCAACCCCGAGCTTGAGAAAAACCTAAAGTTCAACGACTACCCGATTTTTTTCGAAGGGCTGCATACCACCTGGTTGCTGGCAGAAGATGCATTTCCCAACCGCATAAAAATGGTTCGTACCCACAATGTAGAGCACCATTACTATAAAAGTTTGGCCAAAGCGGAGAAGGGGTTTGCCAAAAAAATGTTTTTTAATTCCGAAGCCCGTAAACTCAAGCGGTACCAAAAGGTGTTGGACAAGGCAGATGCAATTTTCACCATTTCAGATACCGACAGCACTTATTTTAAAAAGCGGTTTAAAAATGTAGAGCTGGTACCGCCTTTTCATCCATATCCCAAACCGATGTATTTGGAAAAGGCTTTGCTCTATGCTTTTTACCACGGGAATTTAACCGTTCCCGAAAATTGCGATGCCGTGCGGTTTCTTATTAATGAAGTTTTCGCCGATCTGGAATTGGAACTGGTAGTTGCGGGCAAAGGCGCAGAATCTTTCGGTAAAAGCGAATTTCCCGAAACGGATAAAGTGCGTTTCATGGGCGATGTTTCTGATGAAGAAATGCTGGATTTGGCGAGAAATGCAAGCCTTCACGTTCTGCCCACATTTCAGGCTACAGGGTTTAAATTAAAGCTGATTTACTCTATGCTCACCGCCCGAAATGTTTTGGTGAATTCCAAAATGATAGAGGGAACTGGTGCAGCGCCGTACTGCTCTACCGCGGAAACAGCGGAAGAGTTTCGGGCACAAATCTTGAAATTGGCATATGAACCACTCGACAAATCAGAGTTTGAAGGTCGTATAAACTTTATAGAGCGGGCGTTTTCGAATCGAAATTCAGCGCTCGCGATCACACATTTTCTGAAACAGCTTTCTCGCTGATTACGGAATTGTCTATACAGCGAATTATTCGCGAAGAAAACTTCTTCATGTGCACGTAGTCGTGAGTCGCCATAAGCACCGCTCTTCCATTTTTGCTGATGTCGAAAAGAAGGTTTAGAATTTCTTCGGTCGTGTAGGGGTCTAAGTTTCCGGTGGGCTCATCTGCCAAAATCACCGAAGGATCGTTTAGCAAAGCGCGGGCAACGGACACGCGTTGTTGCTCTCCGCCCGAAAGCTCGTGGGGCATTTTATATCCCTTATTGCCCATTCCCACTTTGTCGAGCACTTCCTGCATGCGCAGCTCCATTTCCGACTTATTCTTCCAGCCGGTGGCCTTGAGCACAAAGAGTAAATTGTCGTTTACCGTTCGGTCGGACAGGAGTTCGAAATCTTGAAAAACAATACCCAAACTTCGACGCAAATAAGGTATTTGCTTGCGTTTGAGATTCGCCAGGTCGAATTCGCCAATCATACCTTCTCCATCTTTCAGGGGCAGCGCTCCGTAAAGGGTTTTTAGAATGCTGCTTTTGCCGGTTCCGGTTTTCCCGATGAGGTAAACAAAATCACCTTTGTTGATTTGAATGTTCACGTTGCTCAATACCAAATGGTCGTCCTGGTAGATAAACGCATTTTTTAATTCAATGATCGTGTCTAGGGGCATTTTATGAGTTTGAGCAAAACTAAGATAATTTTATGTGTACATCCAACGTTTAGGGATAGCTGAAGCTCAATTTTTAACCGGTGATTCTTCACAAAATTGAGTGTAAAACTTTTGTTTGAAACCGTATTTACAGCACCACATCCAAGCTTACTTTATCTATTTAAATTACTACTCCAAAATGCAGGGAAATCCGAAGTTATATTTGTTTGCTATTGCACTATTATTTGCGGTTTCTCAGGCCTTTTGCCAAAAAACCGAATCGAGCAGAACGCCCGATTTAAAATACTACGAATCGCTCGAGCTCATGAAGCATAGCCAGTTTGAAGCTGCGCGAAAGGGCTTTTCGGAGTACATAGAAAGCCAAAACGACAATAGAAGCGAGCTTACCGTAAACGCCATTTACTACCGCGCCCAGTCTGCAATGGAGTTGTTTCACAAAGATTCGGAATACCTTATGGAGCACTTTGTGCTCAATTATCCGGAGAGCATGTGGTATGAAGATGCCGTTTTAGATCTGGGAAATTACAATTTTAACCGGCGAGATTACGACGATGCACTGCGATGGCTAAACGAAATCGACGAGCGCGACCTGAACGTTCTGCAAAAGCAGGACGTGCAATTTAAAAAGGGATTCTCCGCATTTGAACTGGAAAAATTCGAGGAGTCGAAAAGGGCTTTTTACGAACTAAAAGATCAAGAAGGAGATTACCGCGGAACGGCGAACTATTATTACGGGCATATCGCCTATACCGAAGGAAACTATCAAACGGCCTACGAGTCTTTTCAGGAAGCCGGAAAAACAGAAGATTTTAAAGCAGTAGTGCCTTACTACATCACGCAGATTTACCACTTCCAGGAAAAGTACGACGAGCTTATCGCTTACGCCACGCCATTGATAGAAAACGAAGAAACAATCAGAAAAGAAGAAATGGCTCACTTACTTGGCGATGCCCATTTCAAAAAAGAAAATTACGAAGATGCGCTTCCCTATCTGGAAATGTACATGGAGCGCACGCCCAACCCCGACCCGGAAGAAGCCTATCAGATGGCTTATGCCTACTATCGAAGCAGCGAATACGCAAAGTCAATTGATTATTTCGCGAAAGCGGCTAAGTCCGAAAAATCGGCGCTTGTTCAGATAGCCACTTATCAAATGGCCGATGCTTACGTGCAGCTCGACGAAAAGAAATTTGCCCAGAATGCGTTTAAGGTAGCCTCTCAAATGTACGATGACACGGATATCACCGAAGACGCCCTTTTTAACTACGCCAAGCTGGCCTACGAACTGAGCTACGACCCTTTTCACGAAGCGATAAAAGCTTTTGAAAAATACCTCGACACCTATCCTGACTCGAGCAGAAAAGACGAAGCTTTTGAGTTCTTACTCAACGTCCATCTCGCCACCCGGAATTATTCGGCGGCGCTTGACGCGATGGATAACATGAAAACCATGAATGCCGCTACGCGCGGGCGGTATCAGGAATGCGCCTACAATTACGCGGTCGAAAATATGAATAAGCGCAAAAACGACCTGGCATTTCAATACTTTAAGGAGTCTAAAAAGTATCCACAAAACCCAAAGCTCGTAGCCCAGGCAGATTATTGGATGGGAGATATCCACTATAAAAATGGCGAATTCACCAAAGCGGTTGATGCATATGAGTCTTTTCTATCAAATTCGGCGGCCTACCAAACACCCTACTACAACCTCGCCAACTACAACATGGGCTACTGCCAGTTCAAGGCCGAAGACTATGAGGCTTCGCTAACGTCGTTCAGGAAATTTATTACCGGCACCAACGTAGACGAGAAGCGAAAAACCGATGCACATCTCCGCATAGGCGATTTGCAATTGGTAAGAAAGAATTACGATCAGGCGGTAGAAAGCTATCAGGAAGCTTTAGACCTGGGGGAGACTAACGCTGATTATGCGCTCTTTCAAATGGCTCAGGCCAGGGGCTATCAGGAAAAACACGGAGCGAAAATCGGCTATTTGAATGAACTTTTCGATCGGTTTCCCCAAACCAGCCTGGCGGCAGTAGGGAAGTACGAGCTGGGCGACAGCTACTTTAGCGAAAACAAACTCGACCAGGCTCTTGGAGCTTTTAACAGCGTTGTTTCCGATTACCCCGAATCGCCCTACCGAAAGAAAGCGTTGCTTAAAAGGGGATTGGTTCAATATCGATTGGGCAAATACGACGATGCCATTGCGACTTATAAATCTGTGGTTTCAGACTACGGGGTAGACTCTGAGTCATCTGAGGCTATCGCGACACTGAAAAGTATCTACCTCGACCTGGGTAAGGTAGATGAGTTTACATCGTGGCTAAACGAAGTCCCGGATTACGAGGTTTCTCCTTCCGAAATGGACAGCCTTTCTTATCAATCGGCGGAGAATGCAGTTGCTTCGGGCGATTGCGACAAGGCTATTCCGGCTTTTCAAAACTACCTGGAGTCTTATCCCAACGGTTTATTTGCCATCAATGCAAATTATTACATCGCCGATTGCGCCTACCGGAAAAACAATTTCCCACTTGCCATAGAAGGTTTTGAATTTGTCGCCGAAAAGCGGGCAAATCAATTTTCTGAGCCGGCACTTTTGGGAGCTGCAAGCATCCGGTATTCGCAAGAAAATTACGAAAAAGCGCTGGGTCATTACAAACAGCTTAAGGATGTGGCTTCTTTTGAAAGCAATGTGCTGGAAGCAGAAATTGGAATAATGCGCTGCGCATACGAGTTGGGTAATTACGAAGAAGCACTTCTGGCTGGAGATGTGGTGATTTCAGCATCTAATACGCCCGGAGAGATTGATCTGGAAGCTAAATTACTCAAGGCTGAAGTTTTACTGGTTCAAGAGAAACTCGACGAGGCCGAAACGCTTTTTGATGAGCTCTCTCAAAATAAGAACAGCAAAGAAGGGGCGGAGAGTCAATACCGATTAGCTGAAATTGCGTTTAAGCAAGAAAGTCTAACTGTAGCGGAAGACAGGATATTTACCGTTGTTCAGGAATTTCCTTCTTATGATTTTTGGAAAATCAAGGCATTTTTGCTGCTGGCAGATGTGTACCGCGACCGGGACGACTTTTTTCAATCGCGAGCAACGCTTGAAAGTATTGTCAACAACGTTTCGGATTCCACTTTTGTGAATGCGGCTCGCGAGAAACTCAGTGAACTGGACAGGCTCGAAAACGAAGCAATACAAAAAGGCGATTCTACCGCGCTTGGCGATACCCTCGATTACGAAGAAGATTACAAGGAATTAATGGACGAAGAATTCAAAGCCCCAAAAAGATGATGCGACGTACTTCAAACAGACTGGTATTATGGGGTGCAGGGATGTTGTTGTCTCTGAGTGTAATGGCGCAGCCGGAACCGGACGAAGGTTTTGACCAGACGCTCATTATCACGGGTAACCGAACGCTGACCGTTCAGAAGGCTTACAAAATTTCTGAGTTACCATCGGTGGTCGATATCAATTCTGACCAGATTGAACTGAAATATCAGTTGATACCGCGAAGGCCCATTACGGAAATTAAGCTCGAGCAAATTGAACCTGCAAAAGTTAAAGTACGCGAACCGCTCGAAAAACTCTACCACGGTTATGTAAAAGGTGGGGCAGGTACCTTTGCCACTCCGTTTCTCGAAGCATCATACACGAGTACCCGAAAGCGAGATTTTGCCTACGGTGTTCGCGCGCGTCACCTGTCTGCTAACGATGGAATCAATCGCCCGGTAGCATTTAGCGGTTTTAGCGAAAACGCAGCGGAGCTTTGGGGCAAGAAAGTTTACAAAAAACACAGTCTTGAAACCGCTTTGAGTTATAATCGAAATGCTTATCACTATTACGGTTTCGATCCACAAGACGCCAATATTGATAAGAAAGACATCAAACAAGCCTACAGCGATATTTCGCTCAATGGAAAGTGGAAGAGCTACTACCGCGATTCATCTCGGGTAAACCACACCTTGTATCTCAATTCGTATTTTCTTACCGACCGATACGACGCCAGCGAAGTTGGCGTAAATGTCGCTGCAGACCTCGAATCGATAAGGGGAAATCAATTCTATACGCTCAATACCGGATTGGATTTCATAGGCTACCAATCGGGAGAGTTAAGGCCTTTTGATTTTATGGACGATACCTCTGGAACTTCGCTGGGGAGTACCGATCAGAATAACGCCATTTTTAAAGCCGTTCCCAAAATTCTATTTGCTAAAGGCGGCTTACGCGCTGCTGTCGGACTGGGTATTTACGGTCAGTTTACCAATAAAGCCAGGTTCCACGCTTTCCCCGATTTGGAAGTGAGCTATTCGCTCTTCAACAATATATTTATTCCCTATGCGGGGATGACGGGGAGTGTGGAACGAAACGGTTTTAGAACGCTTTCGCGCGACAACCCTTTTATTCTTTCCAATATCCGGGCACTGGAAAATTCGGTGGTTCGGTATAAACTCTTTGGCGGTATCCGCGGGACGATAAGCGATAATTTGAGCTTTAATCTTGGGGCGAGCTATCAGCGGGTAGACGATCAGGTGCTTTATGTAAACGATACATTGGTAAGTTCCGAAAATCGGTTTGATCTGATATACGACGACGTTAAAACGTTAACGCTGAAAGGGGAAGTGACCTATCGCTATGGAGAGAAGTGGTCTGCTACGGTTTCGGGGCATGTGTTCTCGTATTCAGTAGAAAACGAAGAAGAAGCCTGGCACTTGCCAAGTCACCGCTTCGCGCTTAAAGCCGATTACAACCTATTCGATAAGTTCATTATTGGTGGCGAATTGGCCTGGGTAGGAAAGCGGATGGTGAAATCTTACCTGCCTGTGGATAATATAGAGCCAAATGAAGCCGGTTTTACGGCAATTGAGTTGGATGCCTATGTAGACCTTTCGCTATCTGCTGAGTATAGATATACAAACCGGCTTTCGGTTTTTGTGGAAGGGCACAACCTAACTGCCACTAAATACGATATTTACTACCGGTTTCCCACGCAAAGGGTCTTTATTCTTGGGGGGGCTAAGTACAGCTTTTAGTCCTTTGACTTTACCTGTATTTGTCGCCGCTTTCTGCCAGTGTTAATAAGCCACGTTATTTGTTGAAAATATACAGTGTTTATGCGGTGTTCCGTGCGTTTTACGGGGTAGTATTTCGTATCTTTGTTAGGTAAAAATTTTATATAAAATTTAGATTATATGACTGACGATCAAAAGGGACAACCCTCCCAGTATTCGGCCGGGAATATCCAAGTACTGGAAGGCCTGGAAGCAGTGAGAAAGAGACCTGCAATGTACATTGGCGATGTAGGGGTTCGCGGACTCCATCACCTGGTGTACGAAGTTGTAGATAACTCGATTGACGAAGCATTGGCCGGGTATTGCGATACCATCTCCGTTATTGTAAACGAAGACAATTCAGTTCTGGTAAAAGACAACGGCCGTGGAATCCCTATCGATTATCACGAAAAGGAAAAAAAATCTGCCCTGGAGGTTGTAATGACCGTTTTGCACGCCGGGGGTAAATTCGATAAAGACACCTACAAAGTATCCGGTGGTTTGCACGGGGTAGGGGTGAGTTGTGGAACAAGGGTATCCGCATTAATCTGGAAGACCGCAGGGAATTGGATGAAGAGGGAAATCCGGTTGGTGAATCGTTTTTTTCCGAAGGTGGTCTACGCGAGTTTGTCGAGTTTCTCGATCAATCGAGAGAAGCCATTATCGCCGAACCCATTTACATGGACGGAGAGAAAAACGGGATACCCGTAGAAGTGGCCATGACCTACAATAATTCTTTTACGGAAAATATTCAGTCTTACGTAAACAATATCAGTACTTACGAAGGCGGAACCCACCTTCAGGGATTTCGAAGGGGGCTTACAGCTACCTTGAAAAAATACGCCGAAGAATCGGGGATGTTGTCGAAGCTGAAGTTTGATATTGCCGGAGACGATTTTCGCGAAGGAATGACGGCGGTAATATCGGTAAAAGTGCAGGAGCCACAGTTTGAAGGCCAGACCAAAACAAAGCTGGGAAACCGCGATGTTAATGCGGCCGTTTCGCAATCTGTTTCCGAAATGCTCACCCATTATCTGGAAGAAAACCCGAACGAAGCAAAGACTATTGTCAATAAGGTAATACTCGCCGCACAGGCCAGACACGCCGCCCGTAAAGCTCGCGAAATGGTGCAGCGAAAAAATGTGCTCTCCGGAACCGGGCTGCCCGGAAAACTCAGCGATTGTGCGGATAGGAATCCGGAAAATTGCGAGATATACCTCGTCGAGGGAGACTCGGCAGGTGGAACGGCAAAAGCCGGGCGCGATAGAAATTTCCAGGCTATTTTGCCACTTAGGGGTAAAATACTCAACGTGGAAAAGGCCATGCAGCACAAAATATTCGACAACGAAGAGATCAAGAATATTTACACTGCACTCGGTGTCAGGGTGGGAACAGAAGAAGACAGCAAAGCACTGGATACTTCAAACCTGCGCTATCACAAAATTATCATTATGTGTGATGCCGATGTTGACGGTAGCCACATTGAAACGCTTATTCTTACGTTCTTTTTCCGCCACATGCGCGAGCTAATTGAAGGTGGAAATATCTACATCGCTACGCCTCCGCTATACTTAATTAAGAAAGGTAGTTCGCAGCGTTACGCATGGAGCGAAGAGCAGCGCAACGAGTACATCGAAGAACTCAAAGGAAACGGCAAGGAATCTAGCGTGGGTATTCAGCGCTACAAAGGTCTGGGTGAGATGAATGCCATACAGCTTTGGGATACCACCATGAATCCGGAATTCCGGACTCTGCGAAGGGTGACCATCGACAATGCAGTTGAATCAGATCGGATTTTCTCCATGCTCATGGGCGACGATGTTCCGCCGCGAAGAGAGTTTATCGAGAAAAACGCCAAGTACGCCAATATTGACGTTTAATTTTTTCAATTAAACGAGCAGAATTAACGGTCGGTATCTTTGATGCCGGCCGTTCTTTTTTGGGCTAGTTTGATGTCGAGAAAAATAGGAAGGTGATCGCTGTAGCCACCTTTATAGGCAGGACCCTGATAAGTTCTGAGCGGTACGTCATTGCCCGCTGCATTTTTTGTGAGAAGCCAGGGAGCATCGAAAATTCCGACCCAGTTATACCG
>JAIVHP010000286.1 GCA_020201045.1 Flavobacteriales bacterium | reverse complement strand
CCGCTAAGTGTTCCCGCCTGATAAACCGGACCGTCTGGTGCGACGCAATCCATGATTTCGCTTCGGGCACCGTAGGCACCTACCGGTAATCCCCCGCCAATGATCTTCCCAAAAGCGAGCAAGTCGGGTTGAATGCCGTAAAACCCGGCGGCACCTTCAAACCCTACACGGAACCCGGAGATCACCTCGTCGAAAAACAAGGGAATGTTCTCCCGGTCGCACACATCGCGAAGAAATTGAAGAAATTCCTTTCCCTGTAAGAGCAATCCGTTGTTGGCGGGAATGGGCTCAATAGCGATACAGGCGATGTCGTCTTTGTATTTTTTCACGGCCATCTCCACCGCTTCCTTATCGTTTAGGGGAAGCACAATGGTTTCTTTGGCATAGGCATCGGGAATTCCGGCAGAAGTAGAAGTCCCCAGCGTTGCAAGCCCACTGCCGGCTTTTACTAAAAGGGCGTCGACGTGGCCGTGGTAGCACCCTTCGAATTTCACGATTTTATTACGGCCGGTATACCCTCGCGCCAGCCTAATGGCCGACATGGCCGCTTCTGTACCCGAGTTTACAAATCTGATTTTATCGAGGTAGCTGTGGTTGTCAATGATCAGTTTTGCAAGTTCGTTTTCCAGTCGCGTGGGGGCGCCGAAAGAAGTTCCGCCTTTTGCGGTTTCCGTAATGGCATCGACCACTTCCGCAGGGGCGTGGCCCAGAATCAAAGGGCCGTAAGAGCAGCAGAAATCAATGAATTCGTTTCCGTCGGCGTCGGTAATTTTACTCCCCGCACCTTTGTCGATAAATAGTGGATGGCCACCTACCGCGCGAAAAGCGCGCACCGGACTGTTTACCCCACCTGGGAAATACTTTAATGCCGTTTGGAATAGTTTATCAGATTCAGACCTGTTCATGCGTTCTTCTTTTTTCTGAATTGGGCAAAAATGCCTTAATTTCGACCACAAATTTAACACCCTGCACGGATTATGGTTTCATTTCGCATAAGAGCTGAAGAATTAGATAAAAACGACCCCCTTTCGAATTACCGCGAAGCATTTTATTTTCCAAAAACAGAGGCAGATCAATGCGTTTACTTTACCGGAAACTCACTCGGGCTGCAGCCCAAATCAGTGGGCAACGCCATTAATGCCGAGCTCAGAGACTGGGCAGATTACGGCGTGGAAGGCCATTTTCACGCCGAGCATCCCTGGTACAGTTACCACGAACTCTTGATGGAAAAAGGCGCTGAATTGGTCGGTGCCAAAAAAGGAGAAGTAGTTCATATGAACGGCCTCACGGCAAACATCCATTTTTTGATGGTGAGTTTCTACCAACCTACACCGGAAAAATTTAAAATTATTTGCGAGGCAAAAGCTTTTCCAAGCGATCAGTACGCCCTTGAATCGCAGGTAAAATTTCACGGATTCGATCCAAAGGATGCCATTGTAGAAGTGGCTCCCAGACCCGGCGAGCACACCATTCGCGAAGAAGATATCGAAGTGGCAATTGAAGAACACAAAGACGAGCTGGCGCTGGTGTTTTGGGGCGGAGTAAACTACTACACCGGGCAGTTTTTCGATATTGAGCGCATTACCCGAGCCGCGCACAAGGCAGGGGTGATCGCGGGTTTTGATTTTGCCCACGGGGCGGGGAATGTTCCGCTCGACTTGCACAAGTGGGAAGTTGACTTTGCCGCGTGGTGCACCTATAAGTATCTAAACTCGGGCCCGGGATCGGTGTCCGGAATTTACATCAACGAAAAGCACGGAAAGAATAAAGAGCTTATCCGTTTTGCGGGATGGTGGGGGCACGACAAAGAAAGCAGGTTTAAAATGGAGCCGGGGTTTAAACCCGTTCCCGGCGCCGAAGGTTGGCAGTTGAGCAACGCTCCCGTATTTGCCATGGCGCCGCATTTGGCATCCCTCGAAATGTTTGCCGAAGTGGGGATGAACAAACTGCGGGAAAAAAGCATTATACTCACGGGTTATCTTCGGGAGCTTATTTTGCACGTGGCCAAAGAACGAGGCGCCAACGTAGAAATTATTACCCCCGAAAACCCCGAACAGCGCGGGTGCCAGCTCAGTATTTTGGCGCACGGCTACGGAAAAGATTTGTTTAATTATTTACAGAAAAACGGAGTGTTTGCAGACTGGAGAGAACCCAATGTGATACGGGTAGCACCGGTTCCGCTGTACAATTCGTTTATGGATTGCTACCATTTCGGGAAACTTCTCGGAGAGGCATTTGAAAAATTGGAAAAATGAAAAAAGCACTGGTTATAGGTGGCGGGCTCGTTGGGAGTTTACTCGCTGCAAATCTTTCAAAGCGCGGTTATCGCGTGAGGGTTTTTGAGCGACGCCCAGACATCCGAAATGTAGAACTCGCAGCCGGAAAGTCAATAAATTTGGCCCTGAGCACCCGCGGGTGGAAGGCGATAGAAATGGCCGGAATCAAAGAACAGGTGCAATCCATAGGGATCCCGATGTACGGACGGCAGGTTCACCCGATAGATGGGGATGAGTATTTTCAACCCTACGGAAAGGAAGACCAGGCCATATACTCCGTTTCGCGTGGAGAGCTCAATTCCTGCTTGCTGGAACAGGCGGAGAACAAATTTCAGGTCGAGATGCACTTCGACTGGAAATGTGTAGCGGTGAATTACGAAAATTCAACTGCCCATTTTAAAAATACCAAAACGAGCGAGTCGCATACCGAAGAAGCAGATTTGATCTTTGGTACCGATGGAGCCTTTTCAAAAGTGCGGGAAGGCATGCAGAAAACCCGCAGGTTCAATTACCAGCAGGAGTATATCCCACACGGATATAAAGAACTATTGCTGCCCGCAAACAAGGACGGCGACTTTAGAATGAAGAAAAATGCCCTGCACATTTGGCCGCGTGGCGAGTACATGCTTATTGCCCTTCCAAATCTCGATGGGAGCTTTACATGCACCCTCTTTATGCCGTACAAAGGTAAATACTCCTTTGAAGCGCTGGAGAACGACGAGAAAGTGGAGCAATTCTTCAAAGAGCAGTTTCCCGATTTTTACGAGATGATGCCCGACCTGCTGGCAGATTACAAATCGCACCCCCTATCTGACTTGGTGATTATTAGGTGCTACCCCTGGTTAAAAAACAATACCGTAATTCTCGGAGATGCATCACATGCCATCGTGCCTTTTTATGGTCAGGGGATGAACTCCGGCTTTGAAGATTGCAGCGTAATGGACGAGTTGATTGAGAAGCACAACGGCGATTGGTCGGAGATTTTGCCCGAATTTCAGGAGCTGCGCAAGCCAGATGCCGATGCCATTGCCGAACTCGCTATGCGCAACTACGTGGAAATGCGCGACCTTGTAGCCGATCCCCATTTTCTCTTGCGAAAGAAAATAGAGTCTAAAATATACGATAAGCACCCCGAAAAGTGGATGCCACTTTACTCTCAGGTCACTTTCAGCCACATCCGCTACAGCGAGGCTCTGACAAAGGGTAAGGAGCACGACCGGATAATGGAAAAGGTAATGGCCATTCCAAATATCGCCGAAAAGTGGGACAGCCCCGAAGTAGAGCAGGCTGTGCTAAACGAAATAAAATAATGCCCTGCCAAGGTAACAAATCGTCATAATTTGCGTATTTTTCTCTATTAGAAAACACTGTTCACAGCATTATTCAAATGAGAAAAGCGCTTTTAATGTGTCTGTTATCCCTCCCGATCATCGCGTTCTGCCAGCAGCAAAAGAAGAACGATATTTTTCCGAGGTTTGGGAATTACGAACGGAAGGGGTGGATTATCAGCCCGATGCTCACCCAAACTTCCGGGCCGATAAAAGACCAGAAGCAGCGCCTGTTTCTCACAGGCGATTCAATTTTTGATGTGGATTACGACGCCCGGGGCAAAACAGCATTTGGAATTGAAGTAGGGCGATTTTACGCGATAGACAACTCCTGGCTCATCAGCTATTTGGACTTTTCACTGGGTGTAAAAATGCTTCAGGGCGCTGAAAAATTTTCCGCCACCCTCGATGATCCCGATCGGTCTACCCCGTACAACCTTCAGGGCGAAGGCGTTTTTAAACACATGTATGCCACCGCGAGCTTTAATTTATCCAACGCGCAAGAGCTCACCAAAACCGTATTCCTCAAAAATACAATTGGTATAAATGGAGATTACCGCATAAGCGACAGTCAGGAGTACTTTAACCGCGGGCTACCCATTCAGGGAGCGTATCCCAGTCAATTTATATTTCAGGCGCACTACTCCATCGGAATTGGGGTGCAGCTTTCGCAGAATATAATGGTTGTGCCTTCCGTAGAAACTCCCATTGTAACTTTTTACGAATACGACGATCTGAAATCTACGATGGCTGTGTTCAATTCGCGATACCGGCCATTTCTTTTTAAGCTCACCTTTATGGTGCTCGACAAAAAGCCTGGAAGAAAATGCCCCACACGTAGCAAGCCGCGAAAAAGCAGCGAAACGCTATTTGGTATGGCCGATGGCATAAGGCCCTGGTAAGGGTTAAGCCAGAAAAGGATTGTGCTTTTTCTCGTATCCAATTTCCGTTTCTTCCATATGGCCGGGGTACACCTTTGTATCGTCGGGCAATGCAAAAACCTTTTCTTTAATAGACTCAATGAGTGTGTCGTGGTCGCCGCCGGGCAAATCTGTGCGGCCTATGCTCTTCCTAAATAGTACGTCGCCCGCAATAAGTGTCTTTGACGCGGCGTGATAAAGTACAATATGTCCAGGGCTGTGCCCGGGGGTGAATAGAATTTCGAATTTCTCATCGTCGAGAAAAATTTCATCCCCTTCGTAAAAAACGGCGTCGGGCGATGGATCGTAATCGAGGTTGTACAATTCGGCTACCCGTGGCACGGCCGCCAGCATCGCTTCTTCTATGGGGTGAATCACAGGCGACAGTCCGTAAGTTTCGCTGGCGAATTTATTTCCAAAAACGTGATCAATGTGGCAATGGGTGTTTAAGAGTCCCACGGGTTTAAGGCCTTCAGATGCGATGAATTGCTTGAGCAATGCCTGTTCTCTGCGGTCGTAGCAACCGGGATCCACAATGAAACAGTTCTTTTTTTCGTTTGCAATCACATAGGTGTTTTCCTGAAAAGGGTTGAAGGTAAATTTGCGAACTTCAATCATTAAAACTTGTTTTGGCCAAAGGTAGGGATTTAGCCTGTTTGGCTGTTTATATTCTCATAGTGAAGGCGAACTTGAAATGTTTTTAGCACCGATTTTGGTTATATTTACCTTTTCTTAAATGCACAGAATTGGCTTATTAGGAATTGCACTGTTTGCACTCATTTTTGAGAGTCGAGAAACTTATGCCCAATTTTACGACGGTTCTAACAACGAGTTCGGTAAGAACCGCGTGCAATACCGCGAATTTCTCTGGAAGCAATACCGGTTTAAAGAGTTTGATACCTATTACTACGAAGGCGGTCAGGATCTAGCCGAATTTACGAGCAAAGTGGCTCAGAAAAATGTTTACGAGATGGAAGATTTCTTCGACTTCCGAATCGACGACAAGATCCAGTTTATCGTTTACAACAATCAAACAGATTTTAAACAGAGCAATATCGGGCTCAATACGGAAAACCAATTAAATATTGGCGGTACAACGCGGATCGTTGGCTCCAAGGTGTTTGTGTATTTTGAAGGCGATTACGTGTCTTTCGAGCGGCAGATCAAAGACGGGATTGCCCGGGTTTTGATCAACAGTATTTTGTATGGTGGAAATTGGCGCGATGTAATCAAAAGTTCAACTCTTTTGAATTTGCCCGAATGGTATATAGAAGGTTTGATTTTATACGCGTCTGGAAATGTGGAACCCGATGCGGAAAGTAAAATACGAAGCGGAATTCTCACCGGCGATTACGAGAAATTTAACCGCCTTCAGGGAAGGGACGCCCATATTTCGGGGTATGCCTTGTGGCGATATGTGGCCGAAGTATACGGCGACAATGTACTGCCCAATATCCTCTACATGTCGCGGGTAAGCAGAAATGTGGAAAGCGGTTTTCTCTTTGTTCTCGGCAAGTCGCTAGATACCATTACGCAGGAATTTATAGCCTACTACCGCGGTGAATACGCCTTGCAGGAGCTCTCAAAACAACCAGCCAATCTGGAAGAGCTCGATATAAAAACCAAAAATAACAGGGTTTACACACAGTTCGATATTAGTCCCGATGGAGAATACGCGATTTACTCGAGCAATATTAAAGGGCAGTACAGGGTGTATCTTTACAATACCACCACAGGAAAGCGGAAAAAATTACTCAAGGCCGAACACAAACTCAATAGAATTACCGACTACAGTTTCCCCGTTTTTGCCTGGCACCCGTCGGGAAAGGTGGTCTCTTATATTCAGGAGTGGCGAGACCGTTTGATCTTAATCACCTACAATATCGACGACAAAAAAGAGACGAAGAGAGAGCTCTTTCAGCTCGATAAAGTTTTGTCGATGGACTACAGTCCCAACGGTCAGCAAATGGCTTTTTCGGGGGTGAAGGACGGCCAAACCGATCTATACCTGTATTACACCATCGGAAATCGACAGGAACAATTGACAAACGACCTTTACGGCGACTTCGATCCGAGTTTTAGCAAGGATGGGAACCGGGTTTTATTTACTTCAAACCGGCCCGACGATACCCTTAGAACCAAGGCTCCTTTAACCACCGTGTACGAAAACAGAGATGTTTTTGCATTCAACTTAAAGACCCGCTCGCCTTACCTGGAGCGAATTACGGATACCCCGAATATTATTGAGTACGACCCTTTTCAATACGATAGTGAGCGGTACACCTTCAGGGCCAATTACGAAGGCACAATGAACCGCTACATTGCCACAACCGACTCGGCAATTAGCAGAATTGATACTACTGTTCACTACCGCTATTACACCGTCGCCAAAGCCATTACCAACTATCAAAGCGATTTGCTCAATTACCGGGCTCATCCCGAAACGGGAACCTACGCCACCATGACTTACGCCGATGATGGTTATAAATTTTTCCGTGGCAATTTTAGAAACGATGACACCGAAGGCGGCTTGTCCATCGGTGGCGGTAAAACGGAAGATGGCGACGATCCCAGCCCGGGAACAGCCGATGGAGAGAGTCAGGCCCAGGAAGTGGAGACCCTGGAGACCATACGGCTCGACGATGACCCGGCGAAGGAAGACGAAGATCGTCCGCGTATTGATATTGACAATTATCAATTTGAAGGTGAGAAGGATTTCGAGTATCAGCGCGAAACGATTCAGATTACCGAACAGACGGAAAAAGAAGATGCTGTGGAAGTGCAGGACGAGCAAGGGGTCTCAAATTTAGATTCAATTACCCTTCCCGGAGCGCGGAATTACAATCTCAACTTTACCACCGAAGAAGTTCAGTTACAGGTAGACAATTCCTACGGTATGAATTTCTATCAAAACTTATCTGGTGCAGGTACCTTGAATCCCGGTTTGAGTGGTTTGATGCGGTACAGCGCAATAGATTTATTTGAAGACTATAAAATTGAAGGGGGTTTCAGACAGGCTGCAAATTTCGATAACAACACGGTAATGCTGATGGGTGAAGACTTATCGAAGCGAATGGATAAAAGGCTTATGCTTATGCGCTTTCAGGAACGCGTTGGATTTGATTACGCCGGCGGTACCGGAATTGCAGAGGTCATAACTTACTCGGTAAACTATCGGATGTCATTCCCAATCAACGAAGTCTTTAGCTTGCGCGGAACGGGAATGTATCGGCACGATCGCACGGCCGCGCTTTCAACAGATCGGGCAACTGCTGCAGGTCCTATCGTAAATGAGAATTTCGTAGGGCTCAAGGCCGAAGTGGTTTTTGACAATACCCTTCCGCTCGCGCTAAACCTAAACCAGGGTATGAGGTGGAAAGTATGGGCAGAATTTTACAAGGATCCCATAAATTTTGGCACCGACTTCGCCACAATTGGCCTTGACTTCAGACACTACACAAAAATTCACCGCAATCTAATTTGGGCAAACCGCCTTGGCTGGAGCACATCTCTGGGTTCGGAGAAACTCGCGTTTTTTCTCGGAGGGGTAGACAACTGGTTTATGCCGAAAGTCGACAATAGCCTTCCGCTTGATCCCGAACAAAATTACCAGTACCAAACAAGGGGTAGCCCTGTTAGAGGCTTCTTTGCGAATGCCAGAAACGGAAACAGCTTTGGAGTAATCAACTCTGAGATCAGGTGGCCCGTATTCAGCTATCTTTTCGATAAGCCGCTGAAGAGCGACTTTCTTCAGAATTTCCAAATCATAGCCTTTGGAGATGTGGGTTCCGCATGGACGGGTACGCATCCCTATTCTGAAGAGAATTCCTTCAACAATTCTACCCGTCAGGTTGGTAACCTGATGATTGAGATTAAAAACAACCGCGATCCGGTGGTTTACGGTTATGGTGTGGGCTTGAGAACCCGATTGTTCGGTTATTTTGTTCGCGCCGATTGGGCCTGGGGAGTAGATGATGGTGTAGTGCTCGACAATGTTTTCTATTTCTCATTAGCTTTAGACTTTTAAACAGGTTTAATGAAAATGGACGTTTCAACCTTTTTTATTCTCGTTGTGATTGGCGTTGCAGCCGGAATACTCGCCGGTTTTATTGGCGTTGGCGGTGGTATAATTATCGTGCCTGCGCTGATTTATTTTCTGGGGCTTTCCCAGCATATGGCTCAGGGCACAAGCCTGGCGCTGATGCTTCCTCCCATTGGTATTTTGGCGGTTTACAATTACCACCGCGCCGGGGAGATCAATTTCACCTACGCGGCCATTATCGCCATTGCCTTTGTAATCGGCGGTTTTTTCGGCTCAAAGCTCTCCCTTAAACTTCCGTCATCTACGGTGAAATTTATTTTCGGAGTCTTGATGCTCTACGTGGCCATTCGGATGATTGGAAATTCGTATAAATCTTTTTTCGAACAGTTTAAATGACAAGCACAGCAATACGCAATCAAGTAGTAGATTCTTTGGAAGGACTAATTGAAATACGCCGGCATTTGCACGCAAATCCCGAGTTGTCTTTCGAAGAAAAAGAAACTTCAGCTTTTATAGCCAGACGGCTCGACGAATTAGAAATTCCCTACACGGAGAATGTGGGTGGGTTTGGAATTATTGCCCACGTCGGTAAGCCAGGCGGCAAACTGATAGCCCTGCGCGGAGACATGGATGCGCTTCCCATATTGGAGAAAAACGAAGTGGCGTACGCATCAAAAAACAAAGGGGTTATGCACGCATGCGGCCACGACGTGCACACCACATGCCTGCTCGGTGCCGCGGCAATACTCAAGTCGCGAGAAAGCGAACTCAAGGGGCAGGTGCGCCTGATTTTTCAACCGGCAGAAGAGCGAATTCCCGGCGGTGCATCGCTCATGATTAAGGATGGCGCGCTGAATAACCCCGATGTGCAACTTATATTTGGCCAGCATGTCTTTCCCGATATGGAAGTGGGTCACGTGGGTTTTAAGCAGGGTATTTACATGGCATCGGCCGATGAACTCTACATTACTGTAAAGGGAAAAGGCGGGCATGCCGCATTGCCGCACAAAGGGGTAGATACCGTTTTGGTGGCATCGCATTTAGTGGTGGCGCTTCAGCAAATGGCCAGTAGAAGGGCTCGCGCAGATGTTCCCACGGTTTTATCGATTGGAAAAGTAAGAGCCGATGGAGCCACGAATATACTTCCCGATGAAGTGGTGATGGAGGGAACTATGCGAACTCTTGACGAAACCTGGAGAGCCGAAATGCACGGCCATATCGAAAAACTGGTTCACGGCCTTTGCGAATCTATGGGCGCAGAGGCAGAGCTCGAAATACGGAAGGGGTACCCCAGCCTGATTAACGATCCCGGTCTTACAGCCTGGT
>JAIVHP010000285.1 GCA_020201045.1 Flavobacteriales bacterium | reverse complement strand
AGGACGCAGAGAGACTCGTGCCACAGCGTAATCAAATTTTAGTCTATGTTTTGATTCTCAGAAATAAAGCGGTTTAGTTATATGATAGTTACCCTATGAGCGTTGCTTATATTATCTGTTTTGCATAACTGATATTTAACTGACCATCAGAAATAAATTGATTTTGTTATATGATAGCTTGAAGCAAAAATATAACGCCGACGCTTGAGCTCCGCCGAAGGGCGGATGCTTGAACTCCGCCGGATGGCGGAGGGTAAAGTGAGCCCCGGAGCAAGTCCGGGATTGCGCAAAAAGCTTAAGGGTGCAAGCACGCTGTGAGAACTTGCAAAGAGAAATGTCGTCGGGTTTCTCACTGATCGCTCGCGATCACTCTGTGAACTCATAATTTGAGTTTTGGTTGTCCATTTTCTCAGAGTTCCTCCGCCATGCGGCGGAGTCCTAGTATCGGCGTAAATCAGTTAGCGGTTAAGTTATATGATAGGTTAATAGACCGCCTAAAAAATACCCTGTTGGATTCAGCGATGTTTTAAAATTTTAATGGTTTACACTATCTGAAAACGCTAATGCTTAAGTTTGCCAAATGAGTTCATCAAAATATATCGAGCGGGCAGTGAATGAAATTGCTTCCCTGCCCGGAGTGGGGAGAAAGACGGCTTTGAGGTATGTTCTCAACCTTTTGGGCAGGACGCAGGAAGAAACCGAGCGATTTACCACCGCCATTTCAGACCTGAGTCAAAACGTAAAATTCTGTTCGCGATGTCACAATATTTCAGACGAAGAGATTTGCTCAATCTGCGCTAACCCGGGGCGCGACAGTTCGATAATATGTGTGGTGGAAGACATCAGGGACGTGATGGCCGTTGAAGCGACCCATCAGTTTAAAGGAAGGTACCACGTGCTGGGCGGAAAGATTTCGCCTATGGATGGAGTTGGCCCCGGCGATTTAAATATCGGAACACTGGTAGAGCGCGCCACAAACCCCGATGTAAAGGAAATTATTCTGGCTCTCTCGCCAACCATGGAAGGCGATACCACCGCCTACTTTATCTTCAAAAAATTTGAAAAACACGGCGTAGAAATATCCACTCTTTCGCGCGGTGTGGCTATCGGAGATGAACTCCAATACGCCGATGAAATTACCCTCGGAAGATCTATTCTGCAACGAACTCCCTACGAAAAAGCGCTTCAGTAATGATTGACCTTTCGGTAGTTATTGTAAACTACAACGTTTCGTACTTCCTGGAGCAGTGCCTGCACAGCGTATTTAAAGCAAAGGGCCAAATCAATCTGGAAGTATTTGTTGTTGACAACAACTCCGTAGACGGGTCGGTAAAAATGGTAGCTGAAAAATTCCCCGAAGTACGCATTATTGCCAACCGGGAGAATGTGGGATTTAGTCGCGCAAATAACCAGGCCATACAGAAATCGAAAGGTAGGTATGTACTCCTGCTCAACCCCGACACTTTAGTGGAAGAAGACACTTTTGAGAAGTCGGTGGCATTTATGGATGAACACCCCGACGCCGGGGGGTTGGGAATAGAAATGATAGACGGAAAGGGGCGTTTTCTCCCCGAGAGCAAACGCGGTCTCCCCACGCCTTCCGTGGCTTTCTTCAAAATCTTTGGGCTTTCGGCGTTGTTCCCAAAATCGAAAACATTCGGTAAGTACCACCTGGGCTACTTGCCGAAAAATGAAACCCACGAAATAGATGTTCTCTCCGGTGCTTATATGCTTATGCGAAAGGAAGCCCTGGACAAAGTTGGGTTGCTCGATGAAGCATTTTTTATGTACGGCGAAGACATCGACCTTTCATACCGCATTACCAAAGGGGGGTATAAAAATTACTACTATCCCGGAACGCGCATTATACACTACAAAGGAGAGAGCACTAAGAAGAGCAGCATAAACTACGTTTTCGTTTTTTACAGAGCGATGGTGATTTTTGCCGAAAAGCACTTTTCTGCCCGGAATGCCAGGCTCTACTCCTTCCTGATCAATGCAGCAATCTACCTGAGAGCGGGCATTGCACTGCTATCGCGATTTTTGAGACGCATTGCTGTTCCCGTTCTCGATGGCGCGTTGATTTATGTAGCCTTGCAATTCATCCGCTTCGAATACGAAATCTGGACGGATAAGATGTACGACACGATGCTGGTCTCTGCGGCATTTTCTATTTACACGCTAATCTTATGGCTTCTGTGCGCAGCAAAGGGCTCGATTTTAAAATTGCCCCGCCCGAAAGTCTGTTTATCATCGGCAGCAACTCGATCGAAAAAGGTGGAGACCTGTTTATTTTGGATATCAACGCGATAAATAAAGTGGTAAACCGAAGGAAGAAAGGCGTATTCGACTTTGTGTTTTCGCTGCTTTTACTCGTTTCGCTTCCAGTTTCCATATGGTTTGTGCAAAACAAACTGGGGTTTGTAAAAAATATTTTCTCGGTTTTACGGATGAAAAAATCATGGGTCGGCTACAGCGGAAAAGGTGAGATAATCAAGGGTTTGCCGAAAATTCGTATCGGGGTGCTTAGCCCTTTAGACCGGGTTAAGCGAGCGCGAGACATCGAAGATACCGCCCGGAAGCTCAATGTGGTATACGCTCGCGATTACAGCCTGCGCAACGATATCGCTATTGTTCTCTCTGAGTTCGGCCAATTGGGCAAAAGAAATTAAACAAGGGCGCGCTGGAATTGTGCATTGGGAATAATCAACTATTTTTGCACCACCATCTAAGAAATTAAATTATGCCAGAAGTAGAAGTGCTCCTACCAAAAATGGGCGAGAGCGTTGCAGAAGCTACCATTATTAAGTGGTTAAAAGAAGAAGGCGACGAGATAGAAGCCGACGAACCCATTATTGAAATAGCCACCGACAAAGTAGACAGTGAAGTTCCCGCACCCGAAGACGGTGTGCTTGTAAAACGCCTTTGCCAGGAAGGAGATGTGGTAGAAGTGGGAAACCCCATCGCCATCATTAAATCTGCCGGCGAAGCCGGCGGTGCTGCTGCCCCTTCTGGCGGCGCATCAGAAAAAACCGAAAAACCAGCGGAAAGCAGCGCTTCCACCAATGGCTCAGAGAAAGCTGCCGCCCCTGCAACGGTTTCCGACGCATCGGTAGCGGTGAGTAAAGACGGTCCTTCGGGAAGGTTTTATTCGCCACTGGTGCGAAACATCGCACAGAAAGAAGGCATCTCTATGGATGAACTCGAGCGTGTTCCAGGCTCGGGCATGGATGGACGAGTGACCAAAAAAGATATTTTAAACTACATACCAAACAGAGACTCTAACGGCGCGGCGGCCAAACCAGCTACTGCTCCGGCCGCCGAACAGAAAGCGGCAAAACCCGAAGAGTCTGCCCCAAAGCAAGCAGTTCCACCGGCTGCTACTGGTGGCGAATCGGGAACGCTCACCATCAAAACACCAAAAGTAGTCGCGGGACCCGACGATGAAATAATTGAAATGGATCGCATGCGGAAAATGATTTCCGAGCACATGGTTACATCCAAACACGTAAGTCCACACGTTACATCGTATGTAGAAGCCGACCTTACAAATATTGTAAACTGGCGAAATAAGTGGAAGGATAAATTTATGGAGCGCGAGGGAGAAAAACTCACCTTCACCCCTATTTTCATTGAAGCCCTGGTAAAAGCCATTAAAGAAATGCCCATGGTCAATGTATCTACCGACGGCACCAAAATCATCAAGCGCAAGCACATCAATATCGGAATGGCTACGGCCCTTCCTTCGGGAAATCTGATTGTTCCCGTTATTCACGATGCCGATCAACTGAATCTGGTTGGCCTTGCAAAACGCGTAAACGACCTGGCTCGTAGAGCCCGAGAAAACAAACTCCTCCCCGAGGAGATTCAACGCGGAACCTACACCATTACTAATGTGGGAACTTTTGGAAACGTTATGGGAACTCCTATTATCAGCCAGCCACAAACAGCCGTAATGGCCGTTGGTGCAATTCGCAAAAAACCGGCGGTAATTGAAACCGATGAAGGCGATTTTATCGGAATTCGGAATATGATGTTTCTCTCACATGCTTACGATCACCGGGTAATCGATGGCGCCTTAGGCGGGTCGTTTGTCCGAAAATTAGGTGATATTCTTGAACAATTTGATGTGAACAGGGAAATTTAAGCGCTACGGAGCGTCAATGCTGTAGCATTATATTAGCTTTGGTTCACCAAATTAGCTGCAGATGAGAATTTTTGTTTTTGGAAAGCGCCTATGGCTGTTCGCAACAGTTCTGTTTTTCCCCGTTTTCGCTTTTTGTCAATCTGAATCTTTCTTCGAAAAATTCCAGGAAGCAAACCGACTGGACGAAGAAGCCGAGCTCAATCAAGCTTTTGAAATTTGGACCAGCCTGGCTTCGCAAGCACCCGAAAATGCCAATGTAAACTACAAGGCCGGTATAGCATATCTCAACACGGGTAGTAATAAGGGAGCCGCTCTTCCATTTTTGGAGCGCGCGGCGAAAGGTAAAATCGACAATAATTACGACCCTTTTAGCCCTTTCGAGAAAAATGTCCCGGTAGAAGTTTACTATTACTACGCCAAGGCACTCCACCTAAATTATAAGCTCGATAAGGCCGAAGAGTACTACGAAAAGTTTATGATGGAATCGCCGGGCAAACATTTTCTATATCCCAAAGCCACCCGCGGAACCGAAGAAATTGCCCATGCGCGGAGCCTGATGAAAAACCCCGTAGAATTTGAAATTGAAAATCTGGGGCCGGTCATCAACACGCAATATCCAGATTATGCACCCGTAATTTCCGTCGATGAAAATGCCCTGTTTTTCACATCAGCCAGACTCCGCAAAGACGAGTCGAACGAAGATATCACAGACCGGGCGACGGGTTACTACCTCGATGATATTTACGTTTCGTACAAAGACCGCGAAGGAAATTGGCAAGAGCCCGAGTTGCTTAGCATAAGCGACTTAAATCCAAATGCCACGATAAACGTGTCGGTAGATGGCCAAACGCTCTACATCTACCGGGACGACGAAAAAGAAGGTAACCTTTTTAAAAGTGTTCTAGTCGGTGAAACCTGGTCGGAACCCGAACCTATGCCCGATGAAATAAACTCTAAAGCCTGGGAGACGCATCTCGCCACTACATCAGACGAAAACACGATTTATTTCGTGAGCAATAGAAAGGGTACCCTGGGCGGAAGAGATATTTTCCGCGTTAAAAAACTCCCTGACGGAAGTTGGAGCAAGGCACAAAACCTGGGCGAAAATATCAACACCCCTTATGGAGAAGATGCTGTATTTATATCGCCCGACAACCGCACAATTTATTTTAGCTCTGAAGGGCATAATAGCATGGGTGGGTTTGACATTTTCTACTCAACCCTCGACGAAGATGGAAATTGGTCGAAAGCTCAGAACATCGGGTACCCTATTAATACTGTTGACGACGATGTATTTTTTGTAACCAGTGCAGACGGAAAACGCGCATATTACTCTTCGGATAAAAAAGAAGGCTACGGCGAGAAAGATATTTACATGATCAGCCTTCCCGATCCGGTGGCCGTGCAACTGGCCGTACTTCAGGGCCGCATCATTGCCCCAGAGGGAAGAGACCTTCCCGAAGATATTGTAATCTACATCACATCTCCGGATAACAACGAATCGCAAATTTTCTCTCCGCGCGAGCGCGACGGCGGCTTTGTTGCAATACTTCCTCCTTGCGAATCTTATGAAATAGATTATACAATTGACGGAAAATCTATAGCAGTGGATACATTTAAAATAGATTGTAAAACATCTTATCAGGAACTCAACAAACACCTTATTCTCTCAGGCGATGATGCCGATCCGGTTCTCGCATCGTCGCTTACAGGTGAAAACCAGCCCGCAAACTTTCAAAAATCCTTCGGCTACAACCAGCGAATGGTTTCAGAAGAAGAAGAGATGTACGACAACTTCTTGGAAGCCCTTGAGAACATTGTTGATTTTTATGGAACGGCTAAAATTTCAATTGTTGGTAGCGCTTCAAAAGTTCCAACCAAAACCTTTGGCAGCAATCAGGAGTTGGCAGACCTGCGAGCGGAGAATGCCCGGGAGCAGTTGATCGAAAAAGTAAAGAAGGCTGGTATTGACACAGATAAACTAAACTTTGTAAGTGTAGAGGGAAAAGTACAGGGTCCTGAATACGACGGGGACGCAAACGAAGGGATTGACAAATACAAGAAGTACCAATACATTCAAATAACCGTCAAATAGAACTTTTCGACGAAATTCCTTGTGTATTTCCCACAACACCTTACATTTATTGCCAACCCCTTAGACCGAAACTTTTGACTACGATTTTCATAAAACGGTGTCTCTTCACGTCTTTTTTACTGGTTTGCATCGTCGCCCAAAGTCAAGACCCAAGAGTTGCGCAAGAAGTGTTCAAAATGGGAAACTATTTTGAAGCCATCGAGCAGTACACCCGGCTGTTGGAAAAAGAGCCAAACAATATAGAGTACAATGCCAACCTTGGAGTGAGCTACCTGCGCACCAACATCGAACCTACCAAAGCGCTGGATCACCTGCTAAAAGTGGAAAAGCTCGGAAACTTTAAGAGCCAGGTTTACCTTGAAATCGCGCGCGCATACACCTATCACCTTCAGTACGATCAGGCTCTGATCTACCTTAAGAAATACCGCCAGGCTGAAAAACCGAAGAGGCAAGATCTCGAAAACTACCATCGGCATGTGGCAAATTGTGAAGCGGCCTTAGACCTTATGAAATATCCGGTAAAGGTTTCTTTCAAAAATTTGGGGCCGGAATTAAACTCGGAGTTTGCCGATTACCACCCCTTCCTCTCGAAGGATGGAAACCGAATTTACTTCACTTCCCGGAGAAAAGTTAGGCCGGGTTCTCGCCCGGAGTTCGACGGCTACTACCCATCAGATATTTACGCCAGCGAATTTGGCGAATACAATAAATGGAATGAAGCGGATCGGCTGGGCGATCGCATCAACACCATTTACGACGAACAGACGGTAGGAATAAACAAAGCGGGCGATTCGCTATTCTTTTACATCGATCACGTAGACGACTTTGGCGATATATTTCTGACTACAAATAGCGGCAACGTATTTAGCAAACCGCAACGCGTAACCGAGATAAACACCCAAGCGGTTGAGTCGGCTTGCAGCGTATCGGAAGATGGAAACACATTGATTTTCAGTTCAGACAGACCGGGCGGACAAGGTGGATTGGATATATGGATGACCAGGCAAAATAGGGATGGAAGCTGGGAAGAACCGGTAAACCTGGGCCCGGAAATTAACTCGGCCTTTCACGAAGACTTCCCATCTCTTTCGCCAGATGGAAAAACGCTTTATTTCTGCTCGAATGGTCACGCCGGAATGGGTGGCTTTGATTTGTTCTTCTCCACCTGGGACGAAGACAGCCAAATTTGGACCAAGCCACAAAACCTGGGGTTTCCGGTAAACGGCCCCGGCGACGACCAAAACATATCGTTTATTACAGAAGGTAAAACCGCGGTTATCGCCAAACTGAGAGATGGCGGCTACGGCGATTTAGACCTCTACGAAATGAATTACGATCGCAAGCCCGATAAAAGCGATCCGGCTATATTCCTTATCAACGTTAGAGCCGAAAACGCCCTTTCGAAGCCAGTAGTGCGCGTGAAAAATGAATACGACGAACTGGTAGGTGAATATAAACCCAATTCCATTACGGGAAAACACACCCTTGCGCTCTATCCCGGAAAGTATTTTCTCTATGTGGATGCTAAAGGATACGCGCCTTATAATGAAGTCCTCGTGGTAAATAATTTTCACAGTAGGCAAGATCAAAACGTTAAACTCATCAAACTCAAAAAGTAAATGCAACTTAACCTGAAGAAGCCGCTGGCTTTCTTCGATTTGGAAACTACAGGTGTAAATGTAGCATCTGACAGAATTGTAGAAATTGCCATATTGAAGGTCTACCCCGACGGTAGAATAGAAAAAAGACCCGACCCGGATACCGGTCCCCCAAGGTTACTCATCAACCCGACTATTCCTATCCCGCTGGAATCTTCTTTAATACACGGCATTTACGACGAAGATGTAAAAGACGCCCCGACCTTCGAAGAAATTTCATCAAAGCTTTTTAAATTCCTTTTTGACTGCGACCTGGCCGGATTCAACTCGAACAAGTTTGACGTTCCCATTCTCGCAGAAGAGTTTTTGCGGTGCGGTATTGACTTCAGTGTTGAAGATCGAAATTTGGTGGATGTGCAAAACATCTTTCACCTTATGGAGCAACGCACGCTGAAAGCCGGTTATAAGTTTTACTGCGGAAAAGATATGGAAAACGCACACGAGGCTATGGCCGATGTAGAAGCGACTTTCGATGTGTTTAAGGCTCAGCTCGAAAAGTACCGCGAAACCGAAATTGAAGACAAGCAAGGGCAGAAATACGTGCCCATTGTAAACGATATGGACAAGCTTCACGAGGTATCGCAAAGGCATAAAAATGTGGATATGCTCGGAAGAATTATCTACAACGAAAAGGGCGAAAAAGTCTTCAACTTTGGAAAGCACAAGGGGAAAACTGTACAGTCTGTGTTAAAATCAGAACCCGGGTATTACGGATGGATGATAAACGGCGACTTTCCACTTTACACCAAGAAGGTACTCCGCGACATTCGCGAAGAAATGATGAGTAAGAAAAAATGAAAATACTTTGCATCGGTAGAAATTACGCCGACCATGCAAGGGAATTGAACAATGAGATTCCCGAAGAACCGGTTATTTTCATCAAACCCGAAACGGCGCTTCTACCAAAAGGGCACCCATTTTTCTATCCCTTACACACTTCCGATCTTCACTTTGAGTTGGAGTTGGTTCTCCGAATAAATCGCCTTGGAAAACACATCGACGAGAATTTTGGCCATAAATACTTCTCCGAAATTGGACTGGGTATCGATTTTACCGCGAGAGATGTGCAGCAGGAGTGCAAGAAAAAAGGCCTGCCCTGGGAAAAGGCAAAAGCCTTTGACCACTCGGCACCGGTGGGGAAAAAGTTTTTGGCTATCGATGATTTGCCCGATAGAAACGCCATACGGTTTGAGCTCAAAAAAAACGGCGAAACCGTGCAGTCTGGAAATTCGGCCGATATGCTTTTTGGTTTTAATCAACTCATTTCCCAAACGTCGAAATACTTCACCCTTAAAATCGGCGATTTGCTCTTTACCGGAACCCCAAAAGGTGTTGGCGCCGTGGCGAAAGGCGATAAATTAGAAGGCTTTTTAGAAGGCGAGAAACTTTTTGACGTTGAAATCAAGTAATATCACCCCATTATTGTAAATTCACGGATATTAACCAATTTAACCATCGGGTGTACCCATATGCCCTTTGGTTGGAATAACCACATAATACAGGGTGCATGGGAGATTTAGATGTATTTGTTGTTGAGACAAAGGAGCAGCGAAAAAAGTTTGTAGCTGCAATATTAAAAGATATGAAAGCGCTGGACAATATGCTCTCCAGCGATGCTTTTGAGAAGGATGTTATTCGGATTGGCTCGGAGCAGGAGTTTTGTTTTGTAGATAAACACCTTCGGCCGGCGATGATTGGAATAGATGTGCTGGACCAGATTCAAGACGCTCATTTTACAACGGAGCTCGCAAAATTCAACCTGGAAGCAAACCTGGATCCCCTGGTTTTTGAAGGCGATGCCCTTAAAAAAATGGAAGAGCAACTCACCGACCTGGTCAACAAGGCAGACAAAGCGGCGCAAGACCACAACTGCAGGGTTTTACTCACCGGGATACTTCCCACCATTCAAAAACATCACCTCGAGTTTGAGAACATCTCCCCTTTTCAGCGCTACCGCGCGCTAAATGACGCGATGATCCGCAGACGTGGGGGCGATTTTGAATTTTACATTAAGGGAACAGACGAGCTGATTACCAAGCACAATACCATGCTCTTTGAAGCGTGTAACACGAGCTTTCAAATACATCTCCAAACGAACGCAAACGAATTTGTAGACAAATACAATTGGGCGCAGGCCATTGCAGGCCCGGTTTTGGCTGCCTGCACCAATTCTCCCCTGCTCTTTGGCAAACGACTTTGGGACGAAACGCGTATTGCGGTATTTGAACAGACTGTAGACCTTAAAAATCTGCACAACCCAGAGCGCGAAGTAAAAAGCCGGGTAGACTTTGGAACCGGTTGGCTAAAGGAAAGCGTTACGGAACTCTATAAATACGACGTAGCCTATTACAAGCTCTTGCTCGCGAGCAATATTACCGAAGATGCGATAGAGATGCTAAAGTCCAATCAGGTACCAAAGCTAAGGGCTCTATCGCTCTTTAATGGTACGATTTATAAATGGAACCGCGCCTGCTATGGACTTACCGGTGGCAAACCGCATTTGCGTATAGAAAACCGCTATATACCCGCCGGGCCTACGGTAGTGGACGAAATGGCCAATATGGCTTTTTGGCTTGGACTGATGGAAGGTATGCCGCCCGAAGTAGCCGATATAGAGAGCCAGCTCGATTTTGACCACGTGAAACTCAACTTCCTAAAAGCAGCCCAGGCCGGCTTGGCAGCGCAGTTTAAGTGGCGAGACGGAAAGAGACATACGGCGCAAGACCTAATTATAAACACCCTTCTGCCCATTAGCAGAAAGGGACTTGAGAAAAGAAATATTGACCCCGATGACATAGACCGTTATCTGGGCATCATAGAAGCCAGAGTTGAAGCCCACCAAACGGGATCTATCTGGACAAATGCTGCATTTACTACCATTAAAAAAACTTCTACAATCGAAGAAGCACTCGTAGCGGTTACCGGCGGCATGTTGCAGCGGCAACAAACCAACCAACCGGTACACACATGGGATTATCCGAGCGGAAACGGCGGGTCGTGGGTGAGTAAGTTCCAGTTCGTTAGGCAGGTAATGTCTAAGGAGCTCTACACCGTTCAGGAAGACGACCTGGTTGAACTCGTGAGTAATGTGATGAGCTGGAGAAAAATACACCATATGCCTGTAGAGAATGAAGAAGGTGAAGTGGTTGGAATTATTTCTTCGGCCGATGTAATTAAACACTTTTGCCAGCGCATTGAGCAGGTAGACGCCGAACAGCTTACCGTGACCGATGTCATGATGAAAGATCCCATTACGGTAGATGAAAACACACCGACGATTGAAGCGTTAAAGATAATGCGGCAACGCGAAATTGGGTGTCTGCCGGTTGTAAAAAACAGCAAGCTCATTGGTATCATTACCGAGCACGATTTCGTATATATGGCATCACACCTATTTGAAGAATTACTAAATATTGAAAGCGAAAAGAATAACACTATTTGATTTTGTCGAAGGGCGCTCGGTAAATATTTCCAGGGAAATTGCCCGGATTGAGACTTCCACCAGCGGCCCTAATGTGGTTTTTATCGGCGGGATGCACGGAAACGAACCCACCGGTGTTTTGGCCCTTAACCGCGTTTGCCGGCAACTGGAAAAACTCCAGCCCCTGATAAAGGGCAATGTGTATGCCCTTGCCGGAAATCTTACCGCGCTGGAGCGGGGCGAGCGCTTTATTGTGAACGACTTAAACAGGGTTTGGCAACCCGATATGGTTGAAAAGGCCGTAAAACGCGACTACCACCCCGACGAGATCATCCACGAAGTGGAAGAACAAATCGAACTCTGGGGCATTATTGACGACCTGATGGCGCGAAAGCGCGGGCCGTTTATCTTCATCGATCTCCATACCACTTCGGTAAACACCGTGCCCTTTATCACCATGAGCGATACCATTATGAATCGCTCTATCGCAAAGAAAATTCCTGTACCGGTAGTTATTGGAATCGAAGAACACCTGTCTGAACCGCTGTTGAGCTATGTAAATGAACTGGGCTGCATATCCATGGCTTTTGAGGGCGGGCAGCATTCAGATCCGGAATCGGTGCGGAATCACGAAGCGCTAATTTGGCAGATACTGGCTCACTCTGGTGTGATGAAGAAGATGGAAATACCAAAGTACAACAAGCACGTTCAAATTCTCCTTCACAACGCCGAACTAAACCACAGCGTTTACGAGATAAGAGAAAGGCGGGCCATAAAGCCC
>JAIVHP010000191.1 GCA_020201045.1 Flavobacteriales bacterium | reverse complement strand
GTCGTAAAACAAGTATTGTAAACCAAAACCAATGCCCACTAAAAGTGCACCGGCACCGGCCAGTATCAGTTTCATGTCAATACCAATGCTGGTTAGGCCAATAATTACCGCTGCGGTAAAAAGTCCGTATTTGGTGAGTTTATATACGGTGTATTCTTTTGCCTCGTCAATCCATGTTTTTTGCGAAAAGTTTTTGCGAAGGATAACGCGTATTAAGCGCGCAACAACCCCTGTAGCAGCCAGGATAAGCACAAAAATGAAAATCTTTCCGACGGTGATATTGGTCTTTTCAAATTTGATGAGGTCAAAATCCAGGATAACCTGAATAAGTCGCCAAAGGCCAATGCTCACTATGGCCGAGAAAATTCCCAAAATAACGATGATGGCTTTTCCGGTTCGCTGTACGATGTGCTCGCGCTCCTGATCGAAATTATCGCGGGCGCGAAGGCCTTTGTGAACGGCCTTTTTGTAGACCTGTAGCAGAATCCGCGTGACCACAATGATTAAAATCAGGAGAAGAATATTCCCCACTGTGATCTGGATCAGCTCAGAATCGTAAAAAGAAAAGTCTAAAAATTCGCCCATTGGTTCGCTTTGCTATATAATGGTAGACCCAAAAAAGTCACTCAATTGCGATTTCATCCGGTCGAGTTTCATTTTTTCTTTGAGCAAGTTATTCATTTCTTTTTCATCGCTCACCTTTTGAAGTTCTTCTTCTAAAGATTCCATCATTAATTTAACTCTGTTGAGTTTTAATCGCATCAGGGGATCAAAAACGGTGCGCTTCAAATCGGTTTCCTCGGTATCGGTGTAAATGTGGTGTTGGATAGACCAATTCTCACTTAATTCGTAGGGAGATGTTATCATACCTGCTATTTCTTTGCTCAACTCCGGGTCTGGGTCGCGAACAAATCTATCGCTCGAGGGGCAGGAGCCATCCACTTCGAAGTGTTCGCGATAGGTTTTAAAGATTTTGGCGCAAACCGGCGATCTGAATTCTATTTCGTCCATGGCAATTTGGTAGAGAATGTATTCGCCTACCAGGACTTCCATTTGGGTTTCTTTCGGCTCGTCACTATCACTGCCATCGCTTGTTTCAGATTCGGTTTCGTCGTCTTCTCCCTCCAGATCAATGATTAAATTCTCATTTCCAAATTTCAGTAACACGCGGGTTATTTCCTTTTCGTATAGGATAGGGTCGTGTGTGGGCTGTGGCTTTTCAGGCGCAACTTTTTCGCCGGGCATTTCGGGAAGGTTATGGTCTGATATCCCCGAGCGCTTGAGCTGTTTTTTGCGCAGTATTTTATTCAGCTCGTTGTACAGGGCCTGTTCGGGTACATCAAGTGCTTTGCTCGCCCGCTCTACGTAAATGCTGCGGGTAATGTGGTCTTTTATCAGCGAAAGGCTCTCTACCAATCGCCGCGACGCATTGGCCTTTTTGATGGGGTCGTCGCCCGCATCCTTCAGGAGCACTTTGAGCATGAAATCGGAAAAGTCGAGGGCTTCTTCCTTGAGGTAGCGCTCCAGTTCACTGCTCGATACTGCCTTCGAGTACGAGTCAGGGTCGTGGTCTTCGGGAAACAAAACCACCTTTACGTTGATCCCCTGGTCTAAAAGGAGATCGATGCCGCGCATTGCTGCTTTCACCCCAGCCGAATCGCCGTCGTAAAGCAAGGATACGTTTGACGTATAGCGCTTTATGAGCTTAATTTGGCCTTCAGTAAGCGATGTGCCCGAAGATGACACGGCGTAATCTATCCCGGCCTGATGGAGGGAAATCACATCGGTATAACCCTCTACCAGGCAACATAAATCGTGTTTAATAATGGAGCGCTTAGATTCAAAAATGCCGTATAGACTATTGCTCTTGTCGTAGAGCTCGCTCTCGGGAGAGTTCAGGTATTTTACCTTGTTGTCGCTGCGAAGTGTTCGGCCTGCGAAGGCTATAGGTCTTCCGCTGATGTTTCGGATGGGAAACATCACCCGCCCGCGGAAAAAGTCGTACTTCCCGTATTCGCCTTCTTTTACCAGCCCCAGTTTCACAAGGTGCTCTGTGTTGTAGCCACCGGCTTCGGCGGCTTTGATAAAAGCGTCGTTTTGGTTCGATGAATAACCGAGGGCAAAGGTTTTGATGGTTTGATCGGTATAGCCCCGCTCCCTAAAATAGCTGAGGCCAATGTTTTTTCCATCCTCGGTTTCCCATAGCGATTCTTCGAAATATGTAATGGCGAAGGCATTTACCGCGGCCAGGCTTTCGCGGAGGCTTACTTCTTCCCGATTTTCTTCTTTGGTTTGGGTTTCTTCAATTTCTATCTGGTATTTATTGGCCAGATAGCGGAGCGCCTCGGGGTAGGTCATGTTTTCCAGCTCCATGTCCATATCCACGCGCTTAATCACCACTCCGCTTGTGTCGTAAAAAATCCAAATTCCCGCGCGGTCGTCGTCGTAATATCTGCCCTGATACTTCATCATTCCATTGGGATGATAAACAACGACATCTCCGTTTTTAATGCCATTTCGGTATTCCACTACACTCCACTTATAGCCGGAAGGGTAAAACGATTCCCACTTGCCGCTCCGTTTTCCGTCAATGTTCTTTCCTCGTTTTTCTACCATTCCATTGTCGTAGTGGGTTACCACGTTTACCACTTCTTTTTGCCCGTTATCTGCAGGCTGTTCGGCGCTTTCTTCGCCGGGATTACAGGCGAGCCATACCGCTGCCAGCAAGGGCATCAATGCGATTTTGCGTTTCATAAAAATGTGTTACTTTTTTCGTTCTATGGTGTAATTAACCAGGCCTTCGAGCGAATTGCGCGCTTCGCTCTCATCAAAACTATGAAGAATTTCTATTGCTTCATCTTTAAAGGCGAGCATTTTGGTTTGGGCGTACTCGATGCCCCCGCTACTGGCGACAAAATCTATTACTTTTTGAACTTTCCCGGGGTGGGTATTGTAGTGCTTAATGGTCTTTATGATCCACCGGCGATCTCTCTTTTCGGCTTTTGTGAGGGCGTATATCAGCGGAAGGGTCATCTTTTTTTCTTTGATGTCTATTCCGGTCGGTTTGCCGATGGAGCCGTTGTTGGTATTGTAATCAAAGAGATCGTCTTTTATCTGAAATGCAATACCCACTTTTTCGCCAAACAGGTTCATTTTTTCCACCTTTTCCGGGCTGGCATTTACCGAGTAGGCTCCACTCTCGCAGCAGGCTGCAATAAGCGAGGCGGTTTTTTGACGAATGATGTTAAAGTAGATTTCTTCGGTGATATTGAGCTTTCGGGTTTTTTCCATTTGCAAGAGCTCCCCTTCGCTCATCTCCCGCACAGCGGTGCTCACAATTTTCAGCAAATTGAACTCCCCCTGGTCTACACTCATCAAAAGTCCGCGAGAAAGAAGGTAATCGCCTACTAAAACGGCAATCTTATTTTTCCAAAGGGCATTTATAGAGAAAAATCCGCGCCTTAAATTTGCATCGTCTACCACATCGTCGTGAACGAGCGTGGCTGTGTGCAAAAGCTCTATCAGCGAAGCTGCGGTGTAGGTTGTGTCGGTTACTTGGCCGCAAATTTTTGCAGAGAGAAATACAAACATGGGCCGCATCTGCTTTCCCTTTCGCTTGATGATGTAGTGGGTAATTTTATCGAGTAGCGGGGTCGTGCTTTTCATAGACATTTTGAAACGTATTTCAAATTCGTCCATTTCCGGGGCAATCGTAGCTTTAATATCTTGTACCCGCATCATGCTAAAGGCAAATATCCGAAATCATCTGAGAGGGAAGCGATCAATCGGTAAGTATTTTAAAATAACGGGTTCGGTATGCATTTGTGGTCACAAAAACACCTTTCTTGCCGTATTGGTAACGAACCTCGGGTCTAAAACCGGGTCTCCACCTTCTTCGGAAGGCGGGGCGACTATCCTTTTTGCAGCGTTTCCTTTCAGGTCTATTAAAACAACGTTGATAGCTGTGTTGTTTGCAGAATTTAAT
>JAIVHP010000284.1:9960-12022 GCA_020201045.1 Flavobacteriales bacterium | reverse complement strand
GCGAGAACACTGAGGCGTGCAAGCACGCTGTGAGAACCTGCAAAGAGAAATGTCGTCGGGTTTCTCACTGATCGCTCGCGATCCTCGGCGCACTCATCAGTTTGAGCTTTGGTTGTCCATTTTCTCACTTTTCTCTGCGTAAATCATTTAAAAGAATAAAGCGGTTTAGTTATATAATAGGTTAAAAAGTAACGGCAAACTTCACGTTTAGCCTGCGGGAGGTAAGAAAGTTGGGAACGCCGTAAAGTCTTCCCGAACTTTCTTTAATCCAGGTGTAGCTTATGGTGTTGTTAATGTCGAGAATGTTCCAGACTTCAACGCTGATTTGGGCTGAACTAAACTTGCCAAAGAATCCCTTTCCAGGGGTTTTGGGCATGAGGTCTTTAGAGAACCCGATATCTACCCTGCGGTAGGCCGGAAAACGGCTGGTGGCCTGATAGCGCTCTCCGTTTGGCGGACCAAATGGCAACCCGGCGCCATAAAGCGCATTGAGGTGAATCTTAAAACTCGGAAAGCTCGGCATCTCATCCTGAAAGAAAACGCTTACAAAAGCGAGCTGATCGGTGGGGCGGGGGATAAAGCCCGGCTCAAATCGCGTGCTGTCCACCGCTTCGTTGTTGGCGGTAAATCCCGGTACAATCACTTCCCCTTCGTCGTTTACCCGCTCGTAGTAAAAATCGTCGAGTAAATCTTCCTGCGTTCGCAGCAGGCTCAGGTTGATCCACGACTCAATTCCCGGAATAAATTCCCCGTGGAGCTTGAGGTCAAGCCCCGTCGAAAATCCTTTTGAGTTATTGTTTCCGTAATAGCGCAGGCGAATATTGTCAACTTCGTAAGGAACAAGATTACGCAGGTCCTTATAATATGCTTCGGCGATGAATTTAAAAGGTCGCTTCCAGATCAAGAAGTTGATATCGGCTCCGAGCACAAAGTGAATGGCTTGCTGTGCGCGAATTTCGGGATTCAGCGTTCCGTCTAATCCGCGCAGCTCGCGGTAAAATGCGGGTTGGTGGTAAAATCCGGTACTAAACCGAAAAACCACATCGCGACGCGAGATGGTAGAATCGTTGATTTGCTTTACCCATTTGGGCTTCCACGCGACATTTGCCCGCGGGCTCACCACGGTTTCGTTGTTGTAGTCCCAGTAATGCGCGCGAATACCGGCCGTAGCGGTGATAAAGCTCTCGTCGTCGAGTAGCCATTCCCAGCGATTTTGCACGTATCCCATCAGCCTGTTGCTCGAAATGGAGTTCCTGCCTTTAATCACATCGTTTAGCAAAATTTGATCTCCTGGACGGGTGGGCACCGAATACCCCGCCGAATCGATATAGCTCCACTCGCTTAGCCGGTCGTTTATCTCTTCGCCTTTCCACGTTACCCCCCATTGCAGGTACTTGTTGTCGATGGTTTTAAATCCGCGGTGCTGAAAACTGTAAACGGTAGCATCCAGATAGTTTCGCGCATTGTCGAGAAAGCTACCGATTCCGCGGCTTCGAACCACATCGCCGAAATCATCTCCCCCCAGGTCGCGCTCCAACTCGTCTAATCGGTACTGGCCCAGGATGCTAAAAGTCTCATCTTCGAAGGTTCGGAAGGCGGATGCGGTGAACTTGAGTCGGGTGTTTTCATCCAATTGATTCTCTGCCGAAACGGCTCCGAAGAAAGTCTCGAACTGGGTGATTTCCTGCCCGTCGAAAAACACGGTGAGCTGCAGCGCTTCGTTTATGCTCCCAAAGTTAGTTTGGCGTGTACCCGGCACAAATTTAAACTCGTTGTTGGCATAATTTCCCAGAAAGGAGAGCTGCCAGGTATCGGTAAGGTCGTAGGTCCAATACGACTGGATATCGGTAAAATTGGGTTGGTAGTCACCGCCGGTATCGAGCGTTCCCAAAAGGTATTGGTTGGTGCGGTACCGAAAACCGGTAACTTGTGTGAGCCGGTTGTTTTTTGATGCGCTTTCTATGGCGAGCGAACCGCCGAGCAAGCTCGCCGAAAAGGCTCCGCCAAAACGCTGGGGCTGTTTGTACTGAATGTCGAGCACGGAGCTCATCCGGTCGCCGTA
>JAIVHP010000284.1:0-9952 GCA_020201045.1 Flavobacteriales bacterium | reverse complement strand
ACTTCAATATCGTTTACGTAAACCAGGTTTTCGGCATAACTTCCCCCGCGAACGCTGTAGTTGGAGCTGAGTTCGTTGTTCATGTTCACCCCGAGTTGAGATGTTAGGACGCTTTCTATTCCCTGCTGCACCGAGGGGTTCATCTTGATGTCTTTCAGCGGAACGCTGTTCATCATATCCGTTCGCCCGCGATCGTCTCTGATCTCCACGCCGATAAGTTCAACAAAGTTCAGCGAAATGTCGATGTTCAACGTTTCTCCCGGAAGGGCGCGAATAATTTTTGATTGATTCTTGAACGCGGTATGGGTAAATTCGATGAGAATGCTGTCGCCGGGAGCGATTTCCAGAAGGTAGTTGCCTTTGCCGTCGCTGATGGTGCCGGCATTTTGTCCGCGAACAAAAATATTCACAAACTCCACCGGGTTTTGTTTGTCGTCTCGAATTTTACCCGTAATGGTGGCATTAGACTGTGCCCAGCTTAAGAGGGGGCAAAGCAATAGGAAGATAAAAAGGTTCAGTTTAATTTTCACACCGCAAAGGGTCACATCAATTCAATCCGCAAACTTAACTGAATTGGTGAAAAATTATTGCCCTTTTCCGCGTTCGCGTTCCGATTTAAAATCTCCCCGTTTCCAGGCATCGATAAATTGCGCCCAGGCGAGGGGGTTAAAGATGTTTTGCGGTGGAGCCTGTCCGGCGTAGTATATCTGACTTTGGTATTGTTGCATTGAGTATTTAAAGGTCTCGGCGCCGCTAGGCATGGTGGCGTCCATTCGTGCTACCATATCTGCCTGCTCCAGGTTGCGCTGCGCGCGATCGGCGTCTGTTTCGGGAACCACCATTGCGAGGAAAGCTTCCTTAAACTGCTCGCGTGTGGGCCAGGGGTAAACCACTGCTGGCGGCAGGTCTACCGTATCCGAAACCATGATTTGGATCAGTGAATACTTGTTGTCATCGAGCGTATCGGCAATTACAAAGCGCGATCGTTGGTAACCAACGGCCGAAAAGAGAATGGAATCGCCTTTTTGCGCTACAAACGAGAAATACCCGTAATAGTCTGTCATGGTACCACGCTGCGTATTTTCAATTACCACGTTTGTGAAAGGAACCGGGCTGAGGCTATCGCCTGTAATTACTACACCCGAGAATTGTATCAGGTCGTCGTCACTGGGCTGGGCGTGCGCCTGATGAAAACAAAGCACTCCAAAGAATAGGGAAATAAGTATCGATCGAATCATAGTATATGACAAAAATAACGGTTTTGGTAGAGTTGTGTTTGGAATTAGCTTATAATATTCCATAACTTTAACCAATTCGAAAAATAATGAAAACTTTTCACACCCTCGTTTTATTCTTTCTAATGGGTTCGGCGTGTTTGGCGCAGCCCGTCATTACCAGTGAAAATTTTACCGGACCGGGAACCATTCTCTATTTAGAAAATGCCAGCCCTGCTTGGTTTGATCAGCAAACGCTAACCGAACAAGACGGAAGCGAAGTACTGTGGAATGCCACCAACTGGGAAGGGCTTGCCGAGACCGAACAGACATTTTACGCAATAGACGCCGTGCCGAATACCTTCCAGCTTTTTTTTAACAGCACCATTCTCTACCCCGATCACGTTTCTACCCACGCTCTGCCCATCGGTCCGGAAGAATTGGATTTGCCATTGCCGGTTGAGCTTTCCAATGCTTTTACCTTTTACAACAACACCGAATCGGGTTACTATGCCACGGGAAACGCTTTTGAATTGCAGGGATTTCCAGTAGTTACACAAAACGACAGCATTGAGCGCATCTTTCGCTTTCCGCTCACTTACGGTGATAGCGATTCTACTGCCATATCTTTCTTGACTGCCGTGCCGCTATTTGGCGCTTACGGACAAACGGGAACGCGGCACTCGGAAGTAGATGCATGGGGCGAATTGGCCACGCCATACGGACTGTACAACACGGTGCGGGTAAAGGCCGAAGTTGACCTGACCGATACCCTTTACATCGATCAAACCGGAACGGGGCAAACCATCGAGCGCCCGCTGCAAACCATTTACTACTGGCTTTCGCCGAACGTACCAGGCCCTGTATTGGAAATTGCGGTTATAGAAGATGCCGTTGTCTCGGCGACGATGTATGTAGACGACGGAGTGGTGAGTGTGGGTGAAGATTTTTCGCCGGCAGAGATTCAAATATTCCCGAATCCGGCAACAGATTACATCAACTTTGACTTGCCTGGCGGCCAGCCGTACTCTATTTCCATTTTTGATATAAGTGGAAAGCAGATCCTTCAGAAAAACAATATCCGCGATCGAATGGATATCCGGGAACTTTCGCCCGGGCTTTACATCGCCAAATTCTCGAGTAGAGAAGGGGAGAGCTTTGTTGGGAAATTTGCTGTGACGGATTAGAGTTTAATTCTTGTCAGTTAAAAGTGTGAAAGTGGGAAAGTGGGAAAGTGGGAAAGTGAATAGTGAATAGTGAAAAGTGAATAGTGAGTAGTGAATAGTTGAGCATGCCTGAATACCACTGACCAGAATATGTTACTTATTGGTCATTCTTTTGCAATGTAAAAAGCGCGTGGGCTCATCCGGAACAAGTCCGGGGTTGCTTCGCTTACCCCGGAACAAGTCAGGGATTGCTACGCTTATCCCTGGGGTCGGGGGCGTGCGTGGGAAATGAAGTGAATAGTGAATCGTAAGTTCATTCAGCAAACTTGACAACACAGCGGCTAACCGACTTTGAGATTCCTCGCGTTGCTTCGGAATGACATTTTCTCTTTTTTGGTGGGGGGTGATGGGAGTTTTGCGCGGCTCTGCCGCGCAAAACTCCCATCACCCCAAAACACCCCTGGCGCCTGTCATTTCGAGCGGAGCGAGAAATCTTCTGAAACCTACGTGATTGTAATCAATGGAAATTTTATCGACAAACCTTTCATACTGCCGTCTCTGACTTTGACCGCAGCAGCACAGCTACTGCGACAAGAATTTGTCATACCGTGAAACCAAATCCTAAATCGGTCGTCGCGAAGTTAAGTCGTGCGCTGTCTCCCCTTTAGGTCGGGGGCGTGCGTGGGTGTGCAAAATTGCAACTCCCAAGGGTTTCTTCTTTACCACAATTGTCCGTAATCAACTTTGAGATTCCTTGCTTCGCTGCGGAATGACAGGTTCCTTTTTTTGATGGGGACGGGGGGGTTTTGCGTGGCGGAGCCGCGCAAAACTCCCCCGTCCCACAACACCCCTTATGCCTGCCTTTCCGAGTGGAGCGAGGAATCTTTTGAATGGCACGGAGCCTTCGTCAATAGCACTTTTCTTAAACACTTGGTTTAACCGGCGTTTTTGTCACTTTGAGTGCTCGCTAAAGGTTATTGGATTTGCCCCGAAACAAGTCCGGGGTTGCTGCGCTTACCCCGGAACAAATCCGGGGTTGCTTCGCTTACCCCGTAGCAAGTCCGAGCTCTTGGCACCTACCGCGGAGCGGTAGAACATCAATAACCCCGGGTGCCAACCCGGGGCTTGTAACACGCCCTTCTACAACGCCGAAGCAAGCGGTTCGCAAAGACCCGGAGCGGGTTTCGGCGGAATAAAAAAGAAGCATCCCCGTTTTTTCATTATGGACAATACTTAGATAACCAAGCAAATAGACGAGCTTTCAAATCCCAAATCCCAACTCCCAAATCGTAAATCGCAAATCCCAACTAAAAGCGACGAAGGAGCGCTCATCAGCCGTTGGCGGACAGGCTGACTAGCCCGTGTGTATGCCTGTGCGAAAGGAGTAAATCGTAAATCGTAAATCCAAAATCGCAAATCCCAACGCAACCGATTAACGCCAGGCTAAACACTTTGTCCAGCCATCACTTAATGTTCACACCCTTTTCGCGAAGCTCGTCCAGTTGAGTTTTAAAAGCGTCTTTATCAAGGGGGCGTGTTGAATTTTTAATCAGGCTCGATTTAAACCCTTCTCTCACAGCATCTTTTATCGTGAAGTACACGCAAATATCCGCTGCTAATCCACAGAAGTCGATTTCTTCTACCCGCTTTTCGCGGAGGTAGCCTGCCAATCCGGTAGATTTTTTGTGTCCGTTGTCATAAAAACCGCTGTAGCTGTCAATTTTTGGATTCATTCCCTTCCGGAAAACGGCTTCTACGGCGTGCATTTTGAGATCGGGGTGGAATTCGGCACCCTGTGACCCCTGCACGCAGTGATCGGGCCAAAAAGTTTGTTTCATCCCCCCGAGTTCACCTTCGTCAAAGGCTTCCTTTCCTTCGCGATTCGATGCAAAGCTCCCGTGGTTTTGCGGATGCCAGTCCTGCGTTGCGACTACCAGGTCGTAGTTTCCCTGAATTTTATTGATTTCGGGTACAATGGCATCGCCGTCTTCTACCGCCAGCGATCCGCCCGGCATAAAATCGTTTTGTACATCTACAATAATCAAGGTTTTCATATCAATTCTATTTGTATTGGTTGATGAGTTCGTTTCGCGCGTCATTCAGCCTGGTACTCAATCCCACCTTGTAAATATGGGGGTTGTCGAATCGCTTATACTCTTCGGGCAGGGCGCCGAGCCGCTCTTTTGAGTATTCGGCTATTTCTGATACCGACCTTGGATCTCCACTTCGTTTCCCATTTTCCATAACCTTATTTAAAAGCGGCTCGCGCTTGCAATTCGCGAGTTTCATTTGCCGGAGCACGTCAAAGGGGTGGTGCATAAGATCCATCGACTCTTCATTTGCCAGGGCTACCAGGTCGGCGCCGATCGGCTCGCCCTTCGTGTTGTATATCCGGTAAACCTGTTTCTTGTCTGGCAGCGTAATTTTCGCTGTCGATTCGCTGAGTTTAATCCGCGGCTTTTCGTTTGCGTAGACCAGCTTGTAAACTCCGTCTAGCGCCGCATCTGGCCGGCCAATCACCAGACTGGTTCCCACGCCAAACACGTCGATCGGCGCTCCCTGATCGAGAAGGCTCTTTATCACGTATTCGTCTAATTGGTTGGATGCGGCAATTTGCACGTATTCCAAACCGGCATCGTCGAGCATTTGCCGCGACTTCTTGGCCAAATAAGCCAGGTCGCCGCTGTCGAGCCGGATTCCCTTTAACCGGTTTCCCGATTCTTCCAGCTCCTTCGCGACTTTAATAGCGTTTGGAAGGCCGCTTTTCAGCGTATCGTAAGTGTCTACCAGCAAAACGCAATTTTCCGGCCATACATTTGCGAAATTTTGGAAGGCTTCCAATTCCTCGTCGAAGCTTTGTACAAAGGCGTGGGCCATGGTTCCCGAGACGGGGATATCAAAATCTTTGGCAGCTTTTACATTGCTCGTAGCGTTAAACCCACCGATTACCGCAGCGCGCGAAGCGTGGTAGGCAGCAGTGCTGTGGGCCCGTCTCATTCCAAAATCTATCAGTTTTCGCTCGCCCGCTACCAATCTTATTCGGCTCGCCTTAGTGGCGATCAGGGTGTGGTAATTCAAGATGTTTAGCAGCAGTGTTTCTACAATTTGCGCTTCGGGTAAAGTTCCTTCAACCACCAGCACCGGACGGGTGGGGAACACAACGTCCCCTTCGCGGCTGCTGTAAATCGTTCCGGTAAACTCGAATTTGCGCAGGTAATCGATAAATGCTGCGTCAAAACCCTGATTGGAAAGAAATTCAATATCGGTATCGTCAAACTTTAGTTTTTCCAGAACATCCAGTAAAATTTCAAGGCCTGCAAATACGGCATAGCCACCATCGTAAGGTAACTTCCTGAAAAAGTAATCGAATACGGCCTTTTCGTCTTTGCGGCCATTGTTAAAATAGGCCTGAGCCATGGTGAGCTGGTATTGGTCGGTATAGGTGCCGGTAATTTCCATAGGGCTGTTTACAGGGTAGATTCGACTTGCGCGAGTTTGGATTTGAAAAATTCCTTTTCGCCCGCATCGAAGAGTACAAATCTTATTTTTTTAACGTGTTTTAAATCCCCGCAGATTTCGGTAGTGGTGGCGATGGCCACATCGCTGGCTTCGTCAAAGGGATATCTAAAAGCACCGGTAGAAATAGCGGGAAATGCAATGGAACTCAGTTCGTTTTCTTCGGCTATTCTTAGTGCATTGCTGTAGCAATTTGCAAGGAGCTTATCAGCGGGGTTATTTACGCCGTAGATGGGCCCCAGGCAGTGAATTACATAAGGAGTGGGCAGGTTGTACCCTTTTGTAATTACCGCTTCGCCCGGGCGGATTGGGGCATATTTCCGGCCTTCTTCTGCCAGTTCCGGGCCGGCAGCCCTGTGCAGTGCACCGGCCACACCACCGCCTGTTCGCAATTCTGCATTGGCGGCATTAACGACCGCTTCCACATCGGGTTGATTGGCTATATCGCCGAGTGTTACTTCGATTTCTATGTCTGAGATTTTCAAATTGTTTTTTTTCGACATGCCTTTAATTTACAAAATCTCAAAAACCCGGCAATGCTCAAGGCGGTGATATTAATCGATAAGCCCCAATTTTCGGGCTCTGGTTTCCCATTGTTGCCGTGCGTATTGCTGCAAGTCTTTAATAGAGTCGGTTTCGTCCATAATTTCCAGTCCAAACAGGGTTTCGAAAATATCTTCGAGGGTTACCAGTCCCTGCAAACCGCCATATTCGTCTACCACCACTGAAATATGGTCGCGGTTGTCGTTCATTTTTTTGAAGAGCTTTCGCAGAGAAAGTTGTACCGTAACCACATTTATGGGCCTTAGAATCGTACGGAGTTGTTTGTCTTTTTTGCCTTCAATCATGGCTTGCATCAGCTCGTCTTTAAGGAATAGCCCCGTTACTTCATCGCGATTTTCCCCGTGAAGGGGAATCCTGGAAAAGCGAAGCCCTTTTTGCGATTCGTAAAAATCGCCGATGGTCTGCGTTTCTTCTGCCATTACCATCACCGTCCGCGGTGTCATAATATCGTAAGCGGTAAGGTCGTCGAAGGCGAGTACATTTTTAATCAGGGTGTGGTCGCCTTCAGAAATTTCTCCGCTTTCGTTTATCACATCTGCCATTGCCGCAAAATCGCGTCGGCTAAAAACGCTTTTGTCCTTATCGCTCTTCAGAAAGCGCGTAACCACGCCGCTCAACCACACAAAGGGCTTTAAAGCGAAAACCAGGATGCGCAGTGCATTGGCTGTAAATGGAGTGAGCGCCTTCCAGTTGGTGGCTCCAATGGTTTTGGGAATAATTTCGGATAAGAATAGGATAGCGAGCGTCATAAGCGCCGCAACAACCGAAGTTATGGGAATATTTACTCCAAAAACGGCGTATTTGGCTGTTCCGAAGATAAGGGCAGCTTCTGCACCAACCCCAATTGCACCAACGGTGTGGGCAATGGTGTTTAGCGAAAGAATGGCCGATAGGGGTTTGTCGATATCGTCTTTGAGCGACCTGATGCGTTTGCCCAATTCGGGGCTTTCATTTTCCTTCCGCTTGATGTACGAAGGGGTGATGCTCAGGAGCACGGCCTCCCAAACCGAGCACAGAAAAGACACCAGGATGGCAAAAAATAAATAGAGAAAGAGAAAAGCCATGGTTTAACTTTTGCCCAATACGCAAACCCGGCAGTGGGCTTTTTGTTTTGCTACTCAAATGTATGCGAAATAAATCCAACACGGGAAGATTGGTTATGAGTTCCATGTTGATGGACTGAAGTTTAACAGAAAATAGGAGAGAAGCGATAGGGAATAAGATGTAAAGCATCGGTGAAATTTATTTTATAAATCACTCATTCACATCAGTTATTTCGGGAAAACAAAAAACCCGGCACAACTTATGCGCCGGGTTTTCATATTTCTTTGGTAAAGCTTACTGCACCACAACGCGGTGCGATACCGTTTCGCCACCGCCTAAGCGAACTTGCAATAGGTATACGCCGCTTGCGAGGTTGTTGAGATCAAGGGTAAATGCATTTGCTCTGGGAAATGATTGGTTTACGAGTTGGCCAACCGCATTGAAAACTTGCGCGCTTTCTGCTATTTTTCCGTTCGCGATTTCTACCCTGAATGCACCTTTTCCGGGGTTTGGAAAAACCACAAAATCGCTGACTTCATTAGCCATATCACCAACACCCAGCGGGCCGCCTATTCGGATATTGTCGATCAATAAATTGTTTCCGCGCCTGTTTCGCGAAACGAAGGAGATGTAAAACTGCTCGGCCGTTTCGCTAAGGGTGAAATCAAAGGTTTTGGTTTCCCATTCATCGGGCAATTCGGGGAAGGCATTGTTGTCGTTGTCGTCGTTGGTAAACAAATCTTCACCACCGGCTTCCAGGAGTGGAATGCTCTCCAGATTGCCCTCGCAGAATTCATTGAGGTAAACACCAAGGGTGTCCCAGGTAAAATCGTTGTTTCCGCCCTGGCGATAGTACAAGTCAAAGCTCAGGTTTTGGTTTTCTCCGTCCACATTTACCATAACTGGCGAGATTAAAAAGTCTTTTTGGCTAAGGATATTGTTATAGCCCGGGTGATTCATCCACGCTGCATATCCCGTGGCTCCATCTATTTGCAAGACGCTGGCCGTGTCCCACGTGATGTTTCCGTCGGGATTTACAATGGTCCATACCTCGGGGCTGATTCCATCGTCAAAGGTTTCGCTAAACAAACCCTGCCCTAAATCGTGGCTTGCCGGCACCACCCAGCGGTGTACCTGGTGGTTGTTGAGCACGTCGTATTCGTTATCTACCGGACTAATCCATACGTGCAACTCGTTTATGTCTTGAACGCTGTAAGAAGCGGGGTCGAGCGTAATATTAGTCGCTTCGCCTGCCGAAAGCTCCACATTTGCAGGAATGCTGGTGATATCGGCATTATTGATTTGGACGTTTATTTCAAAATCAGAAATATCGCCGGTTCCATTGTTTCGGACGGTTATTTCTGGAGTAAGGGTTAAGGACGGATCGCAAAGCAAGGTGGCCGACGGAGCATTTATCGAAACCACTTCCATATCGATTTCTGCGCTCGCTGGCGGAGTGGGGGTATTGGTTTCGGAGAGCAATTCGTATGCAGCTTCCACATCTATCATTCCCATTCCGTAGGTATTGTCTTCGCCGGGAACGCCGAGATCGTTGGCGGAGTTATAAAGGGCCAGCAGAATTTCTTCGCCGCTCACATCCGGAAAGGCTTCCTTGAGCAATAGAACCGCTCCACTCACGTGGGGCGCCGCCATAGAAGTTCCGCTAAAGTTGTCGTAACCGCCATTGGAAACCGTAGACCGCACGGAGATTCCCGGAGCAGAAACTTCTGGTTTTATCAAAAGGCTGCCTTCACCGCCGCATAAGCTTGGGCCGCGGCTCGAAAAGTCGGCAACCACAGGGCTGCTCGAAGCGGTTACCGCAGCCACCGTAAATGAATTTACGAGACCGGTATTGATATTGTGCGGCACGCCGATGGTTTCGGAGTTGGGGCCTTCATTTCCCGCGCTGAAAACGTTGGCAATACCCGCTGCGAGAACTGCATCGAACACGGGAACCACAAACTCCGGACAAACATCCCAGTCGGGGTTGTCGTTGCTGCGGCCCCAGGAGTTGTTGATTACATCGGGTACATCGTCAGACGTCGATTCATCGCCATCGGGATTTAAAGACCATTCAAAACCGAACATCAAATCTGTGAGTGGTTTGATGTCGGCTGTATTGCTAACAATAGGATCCGTGGCGATGAAATAAGCGCGTGGCGCGACCCCAATGGTGTCGGCTGTTTCCTCTTCAAGCCCAAGCATAATACCCGTTACGTGAGATCCATGGCTGCTCGGTTTATCCGTGGGAATTGGACTGTCGTAGGCAAACCAGGTAGATAGGATGGGCATTCTATTGGCCAGAAATCGGTCTTCGTGGGCGGGGTGGTCTGTCCAAACTCCGGTGTCGTAAGTCATAGCTATCCGGCCGTTTCCTGTGTACCCCATATCCCACAGCGCTCGCGCGTTAATTGCTTCCAAACCGGGCTCCACGCCGCCGGGTGTTTT
>JAIVHP010000283.1 GCA_020201045.1 Flavobacteriales bacterium | reverse complement strand
TATATGTAGGCTCGCGGAAAGAAACGGTGCGTCAGGCAAATCTGCTGCGGGCCAATGGTGTTTCGGCAATGGCCTATCACGGCGGCATGAATAACGCCGAGCGCAGCAGTGCCCAAGACTTGTGGGTGAAAGGAAGAGCGCAGGTTATGGTCGCCACCAACGCCTTTGGAATGGGTATCGACAAAGCCGATGTGAGATTCGTGGTTCATCAGTCGCTGCCCTTGAGTCTTGAAGCTTACTTTCAGGAAGCCGGCCGGGCGGGAAGAGATGAAAAGCTGGCCTACGCCGTAATGTTCGTTGATGAGTTCGACCGGGAGCTACAGAAAAAACGGGTAGCCCAAATGGTGCCTTCCGAAAAGGAAATTACACGCGTTTACAGAGCACTGAGCAATTACCTGCAGTTGGCAAGCGGAAGCGATGTGCTCGACTCCTTCCCCTTTAGCATTGGCGATTTTGCGAAGAAGTACAATTTTAATGTGAATGAAACGTACAACTGTCTGAAAGTGCTGGAAATTTCCGGACATCTCACGCTTAGCGATGCCATCCACAGTCCTTCTAAGGTTCAGTTTGCCATGCGCAGCAAGAACCTCTATAATTTTGAAATTGCACAGCCCCGATACGAAGCGATTATTCACCTTTTGCTCCGCTCGCACGAAGGCATATTTGAGCATCCGGTAAAAATAAACGAGAACAACATGGGCGTCAGGCTCAAAATATCCGCTTCGGATGTGCGCCAAAAGCTCAGACAGCTCGAAGAGTTTCGGGTTGTCAGATACAAAGAGCAATCGGAGTTGCCGTTTATGACCATCAACAACCGCGTGCGGGTGGAAGCGCTAAAAATTGACCGAGAATACCTGGATAAGCAGCGTAAAAGATGGGAAGAGCGCTTTGGGGCCATGCTCAATTACACCGAAAATTCGGTGGTGTGCCGAAGCCGGCAACTGCTCATTTATTTCGGCGAAAAAAATCCCTTTGATTGCGGGAAGTGCGACGTATGCCTAAAGCGCAAAAAAGTTGATACCAGCTGGGAGGGGTTCGACCAAATCAGGCAGATAATTCGCGAAAAGCTCAACGGTGGAGAGACCAATCTCAGCGAATTAAAGCACCACCCAAAATTTAAATCGGCCGATATACTACAGGTAATTCGCTGGCTGGCGGAGCACGAAATTATCGCGGTGGACACGGCAAACCGGGTTAAGCTGAAATAATACCATCCACAATGCTTCTATGTCTTAGCTTTGCGGCATGAGCAAATCACCTTACCGAACAATAGAATTAAAGCGAGGCAAGCAGAGCATAAATCGAAAACACCCGTGGATTTTTTCCGGGGCGCTTCACAAGATTCCGCGCGATCTGGAAGAAGGCGAAAAGGTAAGCGTTGTAAACGAAGCTGGTGAAACCGTTGTTACCGGGCACTTCGGAAAGGGTAGTATCGCTGTAAGAGTTCTGGAATTTGGACCGGCGGTAATTGATGAGCAGTTCTACACGAAGAAGATTGAAAATGCGCTTTCGGTTCGAGTTGCAATCGGTTTAGCGAAAAGTGAAAACACGAACGCATACCGTTTAATGCACGGTGAAGGCGATGGAGTTCCCGGCCTTGTGATTGATATTTACAAGAATGTAGCCGTTGTACAGTCTCATTCTGCCGGCGTTTCTGCCGATACGGATCTAATTAAAAATGCCTTGAAAAATGTTCTCGTCGACGCTATTGCGGAGATAATTCTAAAGAATACCGATCAGCGCGAATCCATAAAAACTTCGGCCACTGTGGAAATCACAGAGCACGCCCACCGTTTTGAAGTAGACTATATATCCGGTCAAAAAACGGGATTCTTTATCGATCAGCGCGAGAACCGCAGGCTCTTGGGCAGCTATGCCGATGGCAAAAAGGTATTAAACGCCTTTTCTTATACCGGTGGGTTTTCGGTTTACGCCTTTAGCGGCGGAGCTTCAGAAGTGCACTCGCTCGATAGTTCCAGGTCGGCACTGGCCACTCTGGAGCAAAATCTAAAAATAAACGACTTCGAGAAATCGAATCACAAATCCATCGCAGCCGATGCGCTGGAGTACTTAAATTCGGATGAAGCCCGAGACGCCAGTTACGACATTGTGGTGTTAGATCCACCGGCCTTTGCCAAGCACCGCTCGGCAAGGCACCGCGCCATTCAGGCCTACAAACGGTTAAACGCCCGAGCCATGAAAATTCTAAAACCGGGGAGCATCGTTTTTACGTTTAGTTGCTCGCAGGTGGTAACCCCCGAATTATTTAATCACACCATAGCTGCTGCGGCCATTGAATCGGGAAGAGATATACGTATACTTCACCACCTTCATCAGCCGGCCGACCACCCGATTAGCATATTTCACCCCGAAGGCGAATATTTAAAAGGATTGGTACTGCGAATAGAGTAACCGGCAGATTCGTACTTTCGCAAAAAACGAAAGACAATGAAGCTGGTATTTATGGGAACCCCTGATTTTGCTGTTCCGGCGCTGGAAATACTCCACCGGCATCACGAAGTGGTTGGCGTGGTTACAGCAGTGGATAAGCCCGCCGGGCGCGGAAAAAAACTCCGGGTCTCTGCCGTTAAGGCGGCGGCTGAAAAGATGAATCTTCCCTTACTGCAGCCCGAAAACTTAAAAGATACCGCTTTTCAAAGCGAGCTAAAAGCACTGGGAGCCGAACTATTTGTCGTGGTAGCCTTCCGGATGCTACCCGAAAGCGTGTGGGCTATGCCACCGAAGGGCACAATAAACCTTCACGCTTCTCTCCTGCCCCAATACCGCGGTGCAGCGCCGATAAACAGAGCCATAATGAATGGTGAAACCCGCACCGGGCTTACTACATTTTTTATCGAAAGGGAAATCGATACCGGGTTTATTATCGAGCAAACCGAGCTGAAGATTGGCGCCGACGAAAATGCCGGTTCACTCCACGATAGAATGATGACTGCAGGCGCTAAATTGCTAAGCGAAACCGTAGACCATATCGAGAGCGATACGGTAAACCCTAAGCCCCAAACCCCAAACGATGGTGAAGTATTGATGTCGGCACACAAGATCTTTAAGGAAGATTGCCAGATAAACTGGAATAATTCTGCAGATCAGGTGCACAATCACATCCGCGGTTTATCGCCCTATCCCGCAGCATGGACAATAGGCTCTGGTACAGACATGGATAATGTGAATTTCAAAATTTACACATCGCAACACCATTCCGAGATCAATGACCTTAGCCCGGGACAAGCTGCAGTGAAAGATGCAAAACTCTTTGTGGGAACTGGAACCCACGCATTGAGCGTATCGGAAATTCAACCGGCAGGAAAAAAGCGCATGGCCACCGACGCCTGGCTCCGCGGCGCTTCACTGCCTAAAGACTTTAAATTTGAATCATGAAAATATTCGCTTTTACCCTATTCTGTTTGATTTCTCTTTCAGGCAGCGCGCAGCCACCCATTCAGATTTTGTCTGCTGGTAATGGAGAAGAAAAGAATATCTCCGTGCAAAAACTGAACGGCGACAGCCTCTCCACATCCTTCCTTATAGAAGTAAAGAATCACGTGCCCAAACACTACCACGCCAACCACACCGAGCACGTATATATATTACACGGTAGCGGTAAGTTTTTGCTCAATGCAGATACATTTGATGTGAAGCCCGGCGATTACCTGTTTATTCCGATGCAAAGCATCCACGAAGTATGGGTAGATGGAAGCGAACCGATGCGCGTTTTGAGCATTCAAAGCCCCAAATTTTTGGGAAACGATCGTGTTTTAGTGGATTGAAATTCCGCAAAACCCCGTCAATAGCGGGTTTTTGAGCTGTACTTATTAACAAATGCCCTGTTTTATCAACAAAGTCGCCTATGAAACCCGCAAACGCTTGGTACGCTTGGTTATTCGTGTAAATTTGCTCTTGTTCAACGATCTTTTTGTTTAACCTAAACTATTTAACTGAAATGAACAAAGCAGAATTGGTAGAAGCTATGGCTTCTGACGCAGGCTTATCAAAAGCCGACTCAAAAAAAGCGCTAGACGCTTTCATTAACACAACGACAAAAGCTCTTAAAAAAGGCGACCGCGTTGCACTAGTAGGATTTGGATCTTTTTCTGTAAGCCACAGAGCTGCCAGAAAAGGACGCAACCCACAAACTGGTAAAGAAATTAATATTAAGGCTAAAAAAGTAGTAAAATTCAAAGCCGGAGCAGACCTTCAAGACAAGGTTAAGTAATTTGCTTTAACAAAATGTTTGAAAAAGTCTTCTGCGCCGACGCGTAGAAGACTTTTTTTATGCGATGAAAAAGACTTTTTTAGAATTTATCTGGGAGTTCGTAACCGACAATAAAAAGGAACTCTTCACCAATCTCATCGAGTACCGCACCCGACATATAGCCGTTGTACTCGAAGATTTGTACCAGCCCCACAATGCAAGTGCGGTAATGCGCACCTGCGATTGCTTTGGTATACAGGATGTGCACGTCATTGAAAACCGCAATCCATGGGTGCACAGCCCCGATGTGGAGCGCGGTAGCTCCAAGTGGATTTCGCTACACCGGCACAAAGCCGAGGCGAACAACACGGAATCTTGTCTAAACTATTTAAAGAACAAGGGCTATAAATTGGTAGCCACTTCCCCCCACGCCGATATGGAACTTCACGACTTGCCCATAGATGAGCCACTTGCACTCATATTTGGAACCGAACAAGATGGCGTTTCTGAGGAAGCCATGGCGCTGACCGATTACCAAATAAAAATTCCGATGTACGGATTTACGGAGAGCTTCAATATTTCGGTGGCAGCGGCAATCATACTCTACTCCCTTCGCGAAAAACTCCAGGAAAGCGATGTAGACTGGATGCTCCCGAAAGAAGTGAAAGAAGAAATACTCATCGATTGGTGCAAGAAAGTGTTAAAGTATCACGATAAATACCTCGCAGAGTATCAGGCTCGAACAAATGGGTAATTCTTTCTTATATTTAAGGTTTTCTAACCAAAAAAATAATCAGACTTATGGGAAAAGGAGACCGAAAAACCGCGAAGGGGAAACGATTCAGAAAATCATACGGTAAAATGCGACAGCGCTCTAAAGGCACCACGTTTCCAGTGAGCGAATCGCCAAAAGCTAAAAAAAGCAAGGAAGCCAAAGAAGAGCTAAAGGAAGAAAAGGCGCCTAAAAAGGCAGCTCCAAAGAAGACAACTGCGAAAAAGAAAACCGCCACTAAAGATACGGCAAAGGCCAAGAAAGCTAAAGCGGATAAACCCAAAGATACCACCGCAGAAAAGGAGAAGCCAGCCGCCAAGGCAAGTGCTGAGACCAAAGAGAAGAAAGAAGAGAAAAAAGACGAGAAGAAAAAGGACGACAAAGCATAGTCAGTGCCAAATGAAAACGCAAGCCCCGCTCAACAGCGGGGCTTTTTTTATTTGAAAGATGCCGAAATTGGCTTCCCCTGTCGGTCTAGCTCGCGGTATACTTCCAGTAAATCTGAGAGTGAACGCACTTCATCAATTTTTTCGTAGTTCATCTCGCGAAGCAAATCGAAAGCAGCGCGCTCTACATTTACATTGGGATGTGCATTATCTCTCACAAAGTGGACGAATTTCAAAACCATAAATGCATTAAACCAGCGGTAGAAACGCTTTTGGAAAGAGCTAAACCCCGATGAGTTTCGTTTTATTTCTGCCATGCGTTCATCGAAGAAATAGGCGTTTAAAAAATCGATCATCACATAGGGAATCACCCCTCCCATGGTTACCAGCGAAGGGGTATTGAGGTAAAACTCCGGTATATTTTGAAAGAATATTTTGAGGTATTTAAATGCACTTAGATTGTAGGAGTAGTAAATTTTCGACGGTGCCTCCAGGTAATCGTTAATGGCCTTCCCCGTTCCAAAGGGAACTCTGTTTGAAGGGCGCGGCGATGGATAAACGCATGTGGTATTAAGCTCTGTAAAGTTCCCCAGGCCAATAATTTTATGTAGAAAATAAAAGTCTTCGCCCGCTTGCCGTCGGTTCATTCCACCCTGTTTTTGATAGGCCTGGCACCGCACTGCCATAGATGAGCCCACCGTGTGAAAAGCATGTGGAAACCCGGTAGCCCGAAGTGCCTGATTGTAATAGCGCAAATGCAGCTCATAGTAGGTAATACCGAGATAGGTCTTACTGGAAAATTCAGTCCCGAATGTGGGATGTTTGAACTGTATGGAGCAGCCGGGAGTGTTGGGATTTAGCCTAAAGTGGGCGTAAATTTCTTCGAGGTAATTGGGTTCGCATTGGCTATCGGCATCAAAACAGGCTATGACACCGTTTTTATTGCCAATCATTTCAAACCTTCGAACCGTTTCGTCCATTCCAATTTTTCGCGCAAGCCCCACACCTGCATGCTTTTTGGGCATATCGTTTTCCATATACACCAAAACCCGGAAGGCTGAGTCGCTGTGATCTTCCCAGATTTTACACGCCTGATATGTTTTGCGGTTTTGGGCCACCACTTCTTCCGAATCTGTCTCAGATGCATTGATGATCACCACAACTTCTACGGCGCAATCGGGACGGCGGCAATTGTAGAGCGCACTCAGTGATTGGTGGATATCCATCTCGTTCGATGCGGGTATAACCACAGAAATACCCAACTCTTCATTGGGGAATTTGTCGAATAGCGCCGGACGTATGCCGTATTTTCTCAGGTACTGATTAAGCATTCAGGGAGAGAGTCTGTCGAGTTTCCATGAATTTCCATTCTGCGTGTACTCCAGGCGATCGTGCAATCTGCTTTCCCTTCCCTGCCAAAACTCCACCTTGGATGGAATAAGCAAATAACCACCCCAGTGTGGCGGGCGCGGCACCGGTGCACCTTCAAACTTATTTTTTAATTCCCGGAGCTTTTCTTCCAATTCTTTGCGCGATTTTAAAGTGGAACTTTGATCGCTCGCCCAGGCACCTATTTGACTTTCGCGCGGGCGCGAAGCAAAATATTCATCCGAAATCTCGGGTGCCACTTTGGTTGCTTTTCCTTCAAAACGCACCTGACGGGAAAGATCTTCCCAGTAAAAATTTGCACAAAAAAACGGGTTCTCTTTCAAGTGGTTCCCCTTGCGGCTGCTGCATAGACTAAAATTTGATTACGCTGTGGCACGAGTCTCTCTGCGTCCTTTGCGCTTCCTTAGCGATCTCCGCGTGAACCTTAGAGATGTGGCGCATTTCACGCAAAGCTCGCAGAGTATTTCGCAGAGTGCGCAGAGCCCTCCGCCCTTCGGCGGAGCTCAAGCGTCAGCGCTATTTTTTTGCGTATGGCTATCAGAAATATCAGTTATCAAAATAGATAATAGAAGCAGCGCTCACAGGGTAACTGAGTTTCATGACTATTCTGACTTCCAGATGTTCATTAAATTCCGAAATACAATGCCAATTTTCTAAGCTGAACAGAGCTCAAACGAGAAAATGCAACACAGTAGATTGGGTTTTATGGATAAAACAGCAACAAATACACACTGCGTTTTCCATTTTCTGAGATGTTTTTTCGTCTATTTGATAAACGCACCCACTCCCCCTTTTGATTAAACTTCACATTTACAGCCAATCTGAACACGAAAGAATAATTGAACCCAGGTTATTAAGGAGAAGCATCAATTAAATGTTTAGAATTGTAACTTTCGACGAAATAAAACTTTAAATCTGACAATTCAAAGTGAAGTTTTCATTAGACCTTTCATACAACACTCCACCCGAATGGGCTGAACAAGTGCTAAGCGACTTTGACGCCTTTCTTCAAGATCACGCCGATTGCGAGCGCAAGGCTTCTTCTATGGCCATGAGTTTTGTGGCCAAATGCCCCGATAAAGTTGAGATCATTCCAGAGTTAATAGAAACTGCGGTAGAAGAACTCGAACATTTCCAAATGGTGTACGAGTTGATGGAGAAACGCAACGTGCAACTCCCAGCCAGTATGCCGAAAGATCTATATGTAGATGCGCTGATAAAAAAGTGCAGATCATCTGTAAATGAGCGGTTGATGGACCGGCTGCTTATTGCTTCTATTTTGGAGTGTCGCGGAGCCGAGCGCTTTAAATTAATAGCCGATGCTGCATCGGATCCGGAAATAAAATCCTTCTACAAAAAGCTGTGGACTTCCGAGGCGAAGCACGGACACATTTTTGTTAAGTTTGCTTTGAATTACTGGCCAGAGCAGGAAGTTTACAGCCGACTGGAAGTTTTGAATAGCGAAGAAGGTAAAATTTGCCGAGAGTTGGAGTGGCGACCGGCACTTCACTGAAAAACGCCTGTGTAGAGCGTTAAGTATCGGAATAGCATTTGACTTTATTGACAAACACAAAACGAAATTGGACAGTTTTAATCTCAAACCCGCAAATAACTTAGAACCGCTCAAGGGCAGGCTGCTTATTGCAGAGCCTTTTATGGGCGATCCGTATTTTAAGCGCTCCGTAGTTCTTATTTGCGAGCACAACATCGACGGCACATTCGGATTTATCTTAAACCGAATTGTGGACATGAAACTCGAAGATATTTTGGATGGCGCTCCACCGTCAGGCCATAAAATTGGTGTTGGCGGACCGGTAGACCCTTCGAAACTCTTTTACCTTCACACCCTCGGCGACGAGCTTGACGAAAGTGTGGAAATTATGAACGGTCTTTACATGGGGGGCAATTTTGAGCAGCTCAAGCTCAAATTATTGAGCGGCACAATTGGCGAAGGCGAAATCCGATTTTTTGTAGGCTACAGTGGCTGGGATAAGGACCAACTCGATCACGAAATAATCGATGAAGCCTGGTACGTTTCAAATATTAACGGGCTTCCCCTAATGGATGCAGATATTGATAATTTGTGGGCACTGGCGCTGAAGTCCATGGGGGGAGCCTACGCCAATCTGGTTAATTTTCCCGTAGACCCTAATCTGAACTAAATGCGGGCTCGGTCTCGTTTAACTTCTCTATGAGTTTATCGCTCAACTTGTGGTAGTAGCGCTTGTTTTTAAAGGCACCCACCCATTGAATACCCGATATAGAATTGGTGATGAAAATTTCGTCGGCTTCAAGCAGATTTGCCTCGTTTAGCTCTGACTCAAAAACGTTCATACCACCAGCTAATGCGGCATTAATTAACGACATCCGCATAACCCCCCCCACACATCCGTCTTCGAGTGATGGGGTGTATAGGTTTTTGTCTTTTATTAAAAACAGGTTGCTCGATGTGGCTTCAATGATGTGCCCGCGGGGATTTACAATGAGCGCATCGTGGAAGTTGTTTTCCTGTGCCCATATCGAAGCTTGAATGTACACCTGATTGCCGAGCATTTTAAAACGCGATGTGTCTGAAAATTCTTTCGTCATGCCGCGGTAAACCCCAACGCTAACCCCCGAATCGTTGATTTTAAAACGATTGTACGGAAGTGGATGGGCTTCAATCAAAAAGCCAAGGCGATTCGAAGTGGGCCGGTACGTGCCCGTTCCTTCGCGGTAGCAAGTCATTCGCACCCTACCCCCTTCCGATATTCCATTTTTCCGCAAAAGCGACTTAATGCACTCTTCCAGAAAATCGGAACTAAAAACATCGGGAACGGTGATTTTTAATCGGCTACAGCACGCCATCAGCCGAGCGTAATGGCCCGACCAGTTGTGTACCTTACCCGAGTGGATTCGAATGGTTTCAAAAAATCCATCGCCGAGCCGGAATGCCCGGTTGTTCAGGGCAAAGTTTGAAGGGAACCGGTCGTAAAGGGCTCCATTGAGAATAATCCAGCTTTCGCGATTTGACATGGCGCAAAGTTAAAGGATATTCAGCTAAACGATGCCGAGAAAGCTTCCGATATAATTTAAAAAGTATAGAAAAAACGGGGGCTTGAGAATTACGAGCAGCACCAATCCGTATATAGCACCGTAGAAATGGGCGTCGTGAGCTATTCCGGTGCCGCCGCGTTTGCTCATATAGTATTCGTAACCAAGGTAGGCCGCGCCGAGAATAAAAGCGGGAATATCGATCGGAATGAAGAACAACCGCAAATTCGTGGTGGGCATCAGCAAAATAAAAGCCATCACCACAGCCGACACAGCACCTGAAGCCCCGAGGGAATTGTAGGATGGATTGTTTTGCTGCTTCTTTAGCGAAGGAAGCGTGGCGAATATAATTCCACCCAGATAAAGCAATACGTAATACAGGTATCCTCGAGATGTTCCCCAGAACTCAAGAGTGGGAAACAGGGAATCAAATACCTTGGGCTCGGTGAATATGCGCTCTATTAAGTTTCCAAAACTGTATAAAACGTACATATTGAAGAAAAGGTGAATGTAGCTTCCGTGGATAAACGCGTGGGTAACCAGCCGGTAGTACTCCTTGCGATGAACCACCTGATAGGCGTTGAAAAGCATTTTTGAAAGCAGGTCGCGGTTGCTGAAGGCCACCAGCGAAAGCACTACATTCGCAATTACAATAATCGTGGTTAAGCTCAAGTTCATCGATTAACTGGTATGGTCGTGAATAATTTTCCACCCCTCGGGTGTTTTCTCCCAAATAAGGCTAAAAAAGCCTTTTGGGTGGTCGGGCTCGCGGTTTAACTCCCAACTGCCGATTACTAAAAAGTGTTTTTGTCCCATGCGGTGTAGCTCTTTGAGATCGAAGTGCAGCGCACCCATTTCCGATTTTGTGGCGTAGTTTTTTTTGTAGCGGGCCAAAACGGTATCGAAGCCTTTGGTTATTCCACTCCCCCCTGTAAAAGTAAGTTCGGGCGAATCGTTGTAAAAAACCATAAATCCATCGATATCTCCTGTATTCCATGCCGCCTGCTGCATCTTCATGGCATCGCGAATTTCGCTTTCGCCATTGGGCTGGGGCTGGTTCTCGGTGCAACCCGAAAGAATTGTGAGCATCAACCCGAGAAAAACGGTGTGTTTAAAGTTCATGTTTCGATACATTTTCATCGGTGATCATTCGGCGGATTATCGCCCTTGCGGTGGGACTGTCGGGGGCTTTCCGGAAGGTAGATTCAATGAGTTCTTCGTTTGGTGTCGCCATCGGTTCTAATTGACCAAAACCGTGGTATTTGCCACGTAAAATGGCGACGGCGTGGCATAACCCGGTATGCGTCTCTTCTCTGAGCACGTAGCTCGATTCGTTTTCGGCGCGGTGGTGGTGGATAAATTCGCGAATTTTATCAACTTCCAGATCAACCGGGCTACGCTCAAAATCATCGGGCGCCATAAAACCGGCCACTTCCGGACTGATCTCCCACTCTAACAACTCGCGGTAAAGCCAGTTTTTAGCTGCGGCCAATGAATTAAATCCCGGCAGGTAGTTTGGTTCGCGCCGCTTGAGAATACCCATTTTTAGTTTTCCCGACTTGGTTTCGTAGGGTACAATATTGAAGTGGAAAACGCGCTCTTTTTGGGCGCGGTTGTATTTTGGCCAGTGACTCTTAATCTCTGCGTCTTCTAAAAGAAACGCCTCGTATTCCGACGCTGTTTGGCGAAATCTCACTTGTTTTATCTCCCGCTGAAACAACTGTTTTCTTCTTGAACTTCCAGATGAAGTGAAATGACTTAAAACCCTTTTTTTAAGTTTTTTAGCCTTTCCGATGTAAATGATTTTTCGCTGCTCGTTCTCGAAGTAATATACCCCCGGTTCGTCGGGTAAATTTAGCACCGCATCGCGGTCTAGCTGCGGCGGCAATATGGCCGTGGTGTTGTTCTGCTTTATCAGTTTTTCCAACACAGAGTCCGAATCGCGGTTGCGCAGCAATCTAAATACTTCGGCTGTAGCCAAAGCATCGCCACCCGCACGGTGCTCGGCGGAATTCGCAACTCCGAGCGCTTCGCAAACCAGCCTGAGTCGATGCGATTGCAGTTCGGGTAGAATTTTACGGGCATATCGCATGGTGCAGAGTCGGTGAAGCCTAAACGGTACGCCAAGTTTTTGATAGGCAGCTTTGAGAAACTGATAATCGAAATTTACATTGTGAGCAACGAACACCCTTCCTTCGAGCGCATCCATAAGCGGCCCGGCAATTTCTTCGAAGGTGGGGGCATCATCAGTCAGTTTGTTGTCAATACCCGTTAGCGAAGTGATGTGTCCCGGCACATTGCGCATGGGCTTCACCAAAGAGTGAAATGCCACCGTTGGCGTATCGCCGTCGACGTGTACCACAGCCACTTCGGTAATACCGTGCCCCTGATGGTAAAGCCCCGTTGTTTCTATGTCTACAATGGCAAAGTTCAAATCGCTTCGATAACGAACGTCTAAATTAAGGTTTTGATTTGTGGCAGACCGAATAAAAAAGGAGAGCCGTTTTAAAGCTCTCCTTTTTATTGTAGCGAGACCGAGGATCGAACTCGGGACCTCATGAGTATGAATCATGCGCTCTAGCCATCTGAGCTATCTCGCCGTTTTTGCGGGCGCAAATATAAGAATATTTTTAAGCGAACAAGACCGAATCTACAAAGCGATGTAAAGTTTTGGAAGAAGGATTCAGAATAGAGCACTTGAATATAAATTTACAAAAAGCAAGTGCGAGATTATTACCGCCGCTTAAAAAATTCATATCTTGCCCGACACCATAATCACGACCGTAAAGGACGAACACATGTCAGATCGAAATAAAATAGAAATAGAATACCTGCTTCGCACATCGCCAAAAATACTCTACAATATGATTAGCACACCAAGCGGATTATCTGAGTGGTTTGCCGACGATGTAAATATCCGGGGAACCGAATTGACTTTTTTCTGGGATGGCTCAGAAGAAAAAGCGAAGATCTTAACCAAGGTAAAAGACCAGTATATCAAATACCAGTGGGACTACGACGATGGCGAAGATGCATTTTTTGAATTTCGGATAAAAATTGACGCCTTAACCGGCGAAGTTGCGCTTATAGTGACCGATTACGTGGATGAAGGCGAAGAAGAAAGTGCCCGTTCGCTTTGGGAGAGCCAACTCGAAGATCTGAGAAGGGTACTGGGAGCCTGAATTTACTTGCGTATCTTTGCACACCGTGGGCACGGTTATTGCCACACGGGTATCTCTAATTTGTCGCATTGAAAAAGCTTCATCTCCTTGTCATAAAATCTTATTTGGGTCCGTTTATTCTGACCTTTTTTATAGTGATGTTCATCCTTTTGATGCAATTCATCTGGAAGTACATCGACGATTTTATGGGCAAAGGTCTGGATTACTGGATAATTGCCGAGCTGCTGTTTTACGCTTCGGCAAACCTGGTTAGCCTGGCCCTGCCGCTTGCTGTATTGCTCAGCAGCATTATGACCTTCGGTAACCTGGCGGAGAATTACGAGCTGGTGGCCATGAAATCGAGCGGGTTATCGCTTATCCGCATCATGCTCCCACTCATCGTTTTTATTTTGCTTTTGTCTGGCGGCGCATTTTACTTTAATAACGTACTCTCGCCTTTGGCCAACCTGAAGTTTAAATCGCTACTCTGGGATGTTACCCACACCAAGCCGAGCCTGGAACTAAAAGAAGGAATTTTTTACAACGGCATTGACGGCTACAGCATTCGCGTTTCTGAAAAAGACCAAAACTCCAACCGGCTTTACGATGTATTGATTTACCAACACGAAGAAAAAAACCCGGGAAACAGAAGAGTCATCCGCGCCCGCGAAGGCGAAATGTCTAAAACTCCCGACGGCAGGTATCTAAAGCTTAAACTTATAGACGGCAGCAGTTACGACGAAATGGGCAACGAGAATGACCTGAGCCATCCGCACATCAAAAGCGAATTTGAAGAAGACGATATTATACTCGACTTATCGGGATTTGAAATGCAGCGCACCGACGAAGACCTTTGGAAAAACCACATGAAGATGATGTCGATGGAGCAACTCAAAGAATCTATCGATTCGCTTCAAAATACCCGCCAAAACAGGGTTGACAACTTTAAAAGGTATTTAAGGGGAAATGTGTCGCTCACCGACAGTACGGAACTAAAGCGCGATACCGTTCCGATTTTGACCTTTTCGGAACTCAGTACCATCGAAAAACGAAGGGTTATAAATGTCTCCATCAACATGACCCGGAACGCTAAAAATTACATGAACCGCACCCATAAGGAGATGGACAACCGCGAAGAGTACATCGACAAACACAAAATAGAATGGCATCGCAAGCTCACGCTTTCATTTGCCTGCGTAGTGTTGTTTTTTGTCGGCGCACCACTCGGCGCGATCATTAAAAAAGGCGGACTTGGCCTTCCGGTGGTATTTTCCGTAATATTCTTTTTGGTATTCCACATCACATCTATATCCGGCGAAAATATGGTGGAATCTAATGTGCTCTCCCCTTTTACAGGGATGTGGTTAAGCTCGATGGTTTTGCTTCCTATCGCCATCTTTTTGACTTACAAAGCGGCAAAAGACGCGGCACTATTTGACAGGGATACCTACATTCGCGTTCTGAATAGGATAAGAACTATTTTTCGAGCAAAGGAAGGCGACGCGTTTTGAAAATCTTACAACTCACTCATAAGCCCCCGTTTCCGGTTAAAGACGGTGGTTGTCTCGCAATAAATCAATTCTCCGATACGCTGGTATCGCTGGGTATAGACCTTCACGTATTTTCTATTGCCACTCCGAAGCACCCCTTTAAAAAAGACGCTTTCCCGAAGGGTTATATTGCCAAAAATCATTTTCAATCGGTTTTTGTAGACACGTCGGTAAACCCGGTAGATGCCTTTGTAAATCTGATTACCAGAGATACCTATCACGTATCGCGGTTTTTTTCGGCCGACGTGGATATGAAGCTCTACGACCTTTTAAGCCGCGAAAATTTCGACATCGTACTCTGCGAAAGCATTTTTGTGGCACCCTATATCAAGACCATCCGCAAACTTTGCAATGCCAAAGTGGTACTGCGCTCTCACAATCTGGAGTTTTCCATCTGGCATCGGCTCGCCAAGTCGCAAAAATTTGGATTGCGAAAGACCTATCTCAAAATACTCACCCGACAGCTTCGCGATTACGAAGTAGATATTCTGGATCAAATAGACGGCCTGATCGCTATTAACCCCGATGAGTTAATGCACTATCAGCGTTTGGGATATGCGGGCAATTCCATGACTTTCCCCTTTGCCATTAATACCGCTGAATACATTCCCGAGCCCGAACCCGAAGAAGTAAATTCGGTGTTTCACCTCGGGAGCATGGACTGGAAGCCCAATGTAGAAGGCGTTCAGTGGTTTTTGCGGGAAGTATGGCCAAAGGTGCGGCGCGCCAACAAGAATTTAACGCTTTACCTGGCGGGAAGAAGGATGCCCGAAGAATTGCTGAGTTTAAAAGCAGACGGCGTAGACGTAGTGGGAGAAGTTCCCGATGCGCAGGATTTTATAAAGAGTAAAAACATTATGATTGTGCCGCTGAAGACCGGAGCTGGGATGCGGGTTAAAATCATAGAAGCCCTGGCGCTTAAAAAGCCCGTTGTTACTACCCCAATCGGCGCGAACGGCATTACAGTAAAGAGCGGTGAAAGCGCCTATATTGCGAATTCTGCCAGAGATTTTGCAGATTGCGTTCTAAGGCTGGCAGCCGATGGAGAAGCCGCTCGCAAAATGGGCGAAAAGGGAAGGGAATTAGTCGAAGACCAATACAATCAATGTCTGCTCTCCGAAAGGTTGAGTTTGTTTTTTAAGGAAATCACGGCATGAAAATTCTGGTTATCCTGAGTCGTGTCCCCTACCCGCTCGAGAAAGGCGATAAGCTCAGGGCCTACCATCAAATTAGAGAATTAAACAAGCGGCATCAAATCATTCTCTGCTGCCTGGCCGATGAGCCTGTGCACAAAGATTCCGAAAAAGTGCTTTCGGAGATCACCGACAAATTTTACATTTTTAAGTTGCAGAAATGGCGCATCTTACTCAACCTGTTTTTCTGCTTCTTTTCCAGAAAGCCTTTTCAGGTGATGTATTTTTACCAGCGGCCCATTCACCGGGCTATCGGTAAAATACTGCACGCCGAAACACCCGACCATATTTATTGTCAACTGGTTAGAACGGCCGAGTACGCCAAGAGCGAGCACAATTTTTCAAAAACCATCGACTACCAGGATGCTTTTTCGAAGGGCATGGACCGCAGGGAACAAAAAGCGCGATGGCCCTTTCGGGAGATTATCGCCATGGAGCGAAGGCGCCTTATTGGCTATGAGAACATTATTTTTGAGTATTTCGAACACAAAACCATCATTTCAGTTGAAGACCGCAGGTTTATATACCACCCGGAGCGAAACGATATTGCGGTAATTTCAAACGGAATAGACACCGACTTCTTTTCTCCAACACATCCGGCTGAAAAGCAAACAGATCTCGTTTTTATCGGGAATATGAGCTACCCGCCAAATATCGAAACTGCGGAGTACATCGTCCATTACATCCTGCCTTTGCTTCAACAGCAAAAGCCCGGAATAAAACTCACACTAGCGGGCTCATCGCCACACAAACGCGTAAGGCAGTTGGCAAACACCGATGGCGTAGAAGTGCTTGGCTGGGTAGACGATATCCGGGATGCTTACGCTTCGGCCAGGGTCTTTATCGCGCCCATGCAAATTGGCACGGGCTTGCAAAACAAACTCCTGGAAGCCATGGCCATGGAAATCCCCTGCGTTACATCATCGCTTGCAAATCGATCTTTGCGGGCACGTAAAAACAGCGAAATACTCGTCGGCGACACCCCCGACGAATACGCCGCCCATATCTTAAAACTCCTGAACGACCCATCGCTGCGAGCCGAGTTGGGCAAGGCCGGGAAAGCCTTTGTTTCGGGGTCTACCAGAGCCTGAACCGTTTTAGCCCGGTCGCTGGCCGAGATTCCGGTTGTGCAACCGTGCCCCAGCAGATCTACCGATACGGTGAACGGCGTTTCGTGAAGCGCCGAATTAGATTGAACCATCAGGTCTAATCCCAGCTCTTCGCATCGGTTTTCAATGAGCGGCGCGCAGATTAAACCACGGCCGTGGGTGGCCATGAAATTGATCATTTCAGTTGTGGCACATCGGGCGGCAGCAACGAAGTCTCCTTCGTTCTCGCGGTCTTCATCATCGACTACGATAACGACT
>JAIVHP010000417.1 GCA_020201045.1 Flavobacteriales bacterium | reverse complement strand
GCGTGAGCGATGCCGATTGGGCAGATCTTTTTCGCCGAAAGCCGCTCCACAAATACGTGCTGGAATCGTGGGGGTTTTTGCCAGACCAGCTCGATCACCTTGAAGCCCTTCCCAAAAGCCAGTCGGGAAAGGTGATTGCCGGGCCCACACATCGCGCCGTTAGAGACCGGGGAGAAATTTTAATTCATCCCTTGCCACGCGAAGACGATAAATCGATAGCGCTCGCTGAAAAATCCGGCGAAATAGAAGTACCCATTAGCATCTCCTGGGGTTACATCGATTCGGCGCCAAACACCGACCTTCGCGATAGCCGTTTGGCCTTTATCGATGCCGACCGCCTTGCATTCCCGCTTCAGCTCCGAAAGTGGCGCAACGGCGACCGGTTTACCCCTTTCGGGATGAAGGGGTCAAAAAAGCTGAGCGATTTCTTTACCGATTTAAAACTCTCCCTTCCCGAAAAGGAGAGCCAATTTGTGCTTTGCAACAGCGATGGCCGTATCATTTGGGTGGTTGGCCAGCGAATCGACGGCGATTTTGCAATTGGGGAAAGCAGCGAAAACATTATCCGGTTTAAATTTCTGGATGCATGAGCGAACCGCTAGATTCATCGATGGATTCAAAGACGCGAGAAGGATCTTTTAAACTCTATCTATTTCTCGCAGGGCTTTTCGTTACGGCCCTGATTACCTGCAACTTGATTGCCAATAAGTTTGTCACGGTCGATTTGGGTTTTACGCAATTCGTACTTTCCGCCGGAGTTTTGCCCTATCCCATCACATTTTTAATTACCGATATACTCTCTGAAATCTACGGAAAGAAGAAAACCAATCAGGTGGTTTACGTGGGCTTTGCGGCATCGGTTTTTGTTCTGGGCATACTTTACCTGGGCAGCTTGTTTCCCGCAATAGACGCTTCGCCGGTAAACGAATCGCAGTACAATGCGGTATTCCAAAACTCCTGGCGGGTTATTCTGGCCAGTATGGTGGCCTATCTTACGGCCCAGCTAATTGATGTCCGGCTGTTTCACTTTTGGAAAAAGCTCACCGGCGGAAAAAAACTCTGGCTGAGAAACAACGCGTCTACGATCGTTTCTCAATTGGTAGATACTACGCTGGTGGTGCTGGTTCTCTTTGCCGGAACCATGCCCATCGGCGATATGGCCGAACTTGTAAAAGACGGCTGGATTTTTAAAGTTGTTTCGGCCCTTCTCGACACAATTTTGATTTACATCATCATCGGCGCAATTCGCAAAAAATTCCGGCTCAAAGAAGGCGAAGAAATCGATTTTTTATAGTTGGCTTTACAACAATGATTTTCGATTTTGCGACAAAATCTCCCAAATTACGTAGCTTTACACTTCCATTCACGAAGTAGATTTTACATGTTGAAATTCAAAGCTATTTTAACCGCTTTAATCGCGGTTTTTTCTTTGCAATATTCCGTCTACGGTCAAATTTACGACCCGGTAGATTGGGAAATGAGTGTTTCGGAAACTTCAGATACCGAGGCGACACTCACCTTTAAAGCAACTTTAGAAGAAGGCTGGCACATATACGCGCTCGATTTACCGAGCGATGAAGGTCCGCTTCCAACCGAATTTACATTTGAGACTTCTGATAAATACGAGCTTTTGGGCGACCCAGATCAGGGAAAATACATTACCGATTACGATCCCAATTTCCAAATGGATCTGAACTACTTCGCCGATAGGGCGGAGTTTACTCAAAAAATTAAGCGAATATCTCCATCGGATTTCAGCGTGAAAGGCGAACTCTCTTTTATGGTTTGCAACGATGAGATGTGTCTTCCGCCCGAATATATTGAAATTGATCTGAAGGTAGCCGGAGCCGTTGGGAATCCCAGCACAGATACCCCTGACGAAGGCGGTTTTGGTTCAGGCGGTCAAATAGGGCTCAACTCCGATGCTGATTCGGAAATTTACGATCCGGTAAGCTGGAAGTTCTCCGTGGAAGAAGAAACCGATTCCACCGCTGTATTGGTTGCCGAAGCCGAAATTGACGAAGGCTGGCATTTATACGCCACCGATTTGGGCGGAGCTGAGGAAGGCCCGCTTCCCACCGAATTTACTTTCGAAACCATCGATGGGTTTTCGCTCGCCGGTGAGGTCGTTTCCAATGAGGCCAAAGTAGCCTTTGACCCCAATTTCGAGATGGACCTGGCTTACTTCGACGGAGAGGCTATTTTCAGACAAGAAGTCAAAAAGATTACTGGCAAAAAAGGTGAAGTGAAGGGGTATGTATCCTTTATGGTTTGCGATGATTATAAATGCCTGCCACCGACAAGTATCGATTTCACCTTCAGTCTCAAAGCGGGTAAAGCATCAGCCGAAACGTCGGAAACCGAAACAGAGTCGATTGGCGAAAAGTCAAAGCGGGATAAACGCAGTACCTGGGGCATCTTTATCATCGCCTTTTTAAGCGGTTTTGCCGCTTTGCTCACACCCTGCGTTTTCCCAATGATACCCATGACGGTTTCGTTTTTTACCAAGCAGAGCAAAACGCGCGCTGCCGGTATACGGAATGCCATTATTTACGGGATTTCCATTATTCTCATCTACGTTATTCTCGGTGTGGTGGTCACAGCGGTCTTTGGTGCCGATGTGCTTTCGCGGATGTCTACCGACCCCTGGTTTAACGTGTTTTTCTTCTTATTGCTCATTGTTTTTGCCATTTCATTTTTGGGTGCTTTCGAAATTACGTTGCCCAGCTCGTGGATCAATAAAGCCGATTCTAAAGCAGACAAAGGAGGCCTTGTAGGGATCTTTTTTATGGCTT
>JAIVHP010000190.1 GCA_020201045.1 Flavobacteriales bacterium | reverse complement strand
CTACGGGTAGACCCGGGCATACGTCTGTTAATTCCCAATGTGGTTACCCCAAACAGCGATGGGCGTAATGACAACCTGGTCGCTTCTGTAAAGTGGCTCAAGCAGGCTCAATGGGCTATCTATAACCGGTGGGGGCGCGAAGTGCACCGCGAAACGGCAGACGGATTGGCAGGAGCAGAGAGTCTCACCTTGTGGGAAGTTCCCAATGGCACAGAACCGGGAAATTATTCTATTGTGGTTACCGCCACCGGCCTTAACGGAAATACCCGGAATTTTGGGGTGGATTTTATGGTCTTGGACTAATTGTTTTCCTGGCAATAAACTGAAACCGCCCGCGAGCTTGAACGCTTCAGTGTACTGAAAACCTTTTTTTAAGAATTAAAAATTAGACCGCCGGCGATCCTTTACGCTAAAACCTTACAGGTTAAAAGAAACCTGTCAGGTTACTCTGCTGCATTAGCTGGTAGGGGTTGCGAAGCTGTGCTGAATGAGTTAAAATAAGCTCCATTCATATCCCAATGGTTCGCACTTCCCATGACCTGACAGGTTTTCAAACACCTGTAAGGTCTCCATAAATAAAAGAGAGCAGCGCGCTTTTAGAACTTTCAACAACATGTAAAGCTTGAAGGTAGACCGCCGGTGGTTCTTTACGCTAAAACCTTACAGGTTAAAAGAAACCTGTCAGGTTATTCTGCTGTAGTAGCTGGTGGGGGTTGAAAGGCGCAGTGGAATGGGCTAAATAAGCTCCATTCACACCCCGAAGGTTTGCACCCCCTGACCTGACAGGTTTTCAAACACCTGTAAGGTCTCCATAAATAAAAGAGAGCAGCGCGCTTTTAGAACTTTCAACAACATGTAAAGCTCAAAGGGATTCGAGTAAAAGGTAGGCCGCTAGTGGTTCTTTGCGCTAAAACCTGACAGGTTAAAAGAAACCTGTCAGGTTATTCTGCTGCAGTAGCTGGTGGGGGTTGCGAAGCTGTGTGGGATGGGTTAAAATAAGCTCCATTCATATCCCGAAGGTTTGCATCCACCTTACCTGACAGGTTTTCAAACACCTGTAAGGTCTCGGTAATTCAAAGTGCACAGCCACAGTCACGAGCTACTAAAAATCCGCTAAGCTTTTTGCCAATTGTGAAATTGCCTTACACCTATACCAAATAAAGAAATTCACTTTTTCTACTGCACCACAAAACGCTCCATCGCGTAAGGCGATTGATTCAATTCAATATATAGCATATACACTCCTGTTGCCATACCTGCGGTAGAGATGGTTTCGCGGTTATCGCGCAAGATATTGCTCTTTAATACCCTTCCGCTAATATCCATTACGCGGTATTTTAAACCGGGTTGGAAATTCGGGACTTCAATCGCAAGTTGATCGCCTGAGCGAAGAACACTGGGCACTATTTTAATGGACTGTAAGTTGGCTTGGGTATCGACTCCTAAAAAGCAATTCTGCGTGCAAGACGCCCAGCAAAACTCAATCGTTTCGCTTTCTTCGCCTACGGTGAGTTGTCGCTTTCCGCTGATAGCACAAGAACCCACGACAAACTCCGCATCGAAGAGTGAAGAGCCGTTGAAAAAGTTGAACTCGTAATCGCCGCTACCCAGGGTGATCGTTACTTCCCAAATCCCCGATTCGGTTTCACTCATGGGGTTTTCTGCCGGAATCCAGTTCTGGAAATTTCCGCCCAAAAACAGACCTTCATCGCTCACTTCCAAATCGGCCACATTCAACACAAATGTGATATCAATCGGAGGGCAGGGGGCTGGAGCCGTGCCGATAGACCCGGTTGTGCCAGTGCATCCCGTAGCTTGAAATGTGTAATCTAAGTCAATGGAGCCGCCATCGGCAGGAAGGCCGGTTAGTTCAACCTGGTAAGTCAGTTCTTCGGTGAGTTCAATCTCCTGTGCGGCAAGGGTGAGAATTCCTCCCGGATTGGCTTCAATATTGATCTCTACAACCATGTTGAATTGATCCAGACCCACTTCGCAAAATCCAATTTCCACCGCTTCGAATGTTGGGTTGATGGCTACTTCTTCGCAAATACCGGAGTTGCACCTTCCCACAGAGCACGGATCTTCGGCGATGCAATCTTCGTCTCCATAACATTCGGGAAAGAAGAGTGCCGGTGTACCGGATGGATTCGGACTTTCGCCAGGACTGAAAGTGTAAATCACTTCAAAACCATTTTCATCGCTGTATTTATAGCAGGTTCCGCGGCTTTCAGCTCCGTCCGTTCGGTTTAAACCGATTACGCCGCCGGTTTCATCTTCCACAAGGCTACCCTGCGTTTCCGAACCATCGGCAGCAGGAGAAAATTCGTGCAGGTTTTCCAGCCCTTCAGCTTCCGAGTACCTGAAAAGAATTCCGCCACCATCGGCACCATCTGTTGTGGTTCCATAAAATTTTCCGTCGGAGTGCAGAAGGAGGGTTCCAATGGGATACCTTCCGTCTACTCCAAAACTAAAACTATGTTGTAGGCTTACCGTTGCCGCATCAATATTGTATTTCAGGATGCTACCGCCACCCGACGAACCACCGGTTCGCGCAACGGTGTAGATGTTTCCATCTTCGCTCTCCACCCATTGACCGCGAACATCGGCCCCGTCGAAGAAGGAAAAGAAGTGGTGTAAAACGGTGTAGTTCCCTTCGGCGTCAATTTCATAAAGCACGCCATCGCCAAAGTCTCCACCTGAGGTGGTTGTACCGTAAATAAGGCCATTAGAATGAAGCAATGGGCTGGCCGATGGAAATTGGCCATCTGCGTCACCAGTAAAGTGGTGAAGCACTTCGAACT
>JAIVHP010000189.1 GCA_020201045.1 Flavobacteriales bacterium | reverse complement strand
ACTTCTTCGTAAAGTTCCCGGTAGGTGAGCCGTACGAATCGTTCTTTGGGATCGTTTGGCTCCCAGATAAGCGCCAACTTATTGCCACGCTCCTGGAGGTGGCGGTCGAGGCAGTTTTCAGTGATATTCAGTTGACCATTGAGAAACCACTTTACATCGGGGGTTTCAAATTCCCATTCCAGGGTTTTGTCCCAGTTTTTCATCCAACTGTAGTGGCCGGCTATCTCTTCCCAAAACTGTTCTGGGTTCTCAACGCTGCGCTTGTATGTTTTTTGGTAATCTTCAAAACTCTTGACCTGAAAATCCATGTATATCTTCCTTCTTTTTGAATAAAATAATCGAACCCCCGAAGTTATTAAATTCACGAGAAAACAAGGGCAATTTTGTGGTCAAGAAATCCTTTTCAGTATTGGGCTCACTTTAAAACGGCGAATGGATAAAATTGGTTTTTGCCTTTGAAATTCCCTTGGTAGCTAAAGCGACTTGTTTGGGTTTTAGATTACGGGCCTTGTCTTTTCCGCAATAGCTAACGTTTTTAACGAGAACTGCCTTACATTTGCAAGCGTGTATCGTCGCTATTTCATTTTAATTCTTCTCGTCATTACTGTTAATGTAATAACCACCGCATCGGTATGTGGCCAGGTACTCCGTCACACCAGCACATATCAGGCGGCCGTTAATGCCTACAACGATGGAGACGACGAAAAGGCCCAAGTTTTACTCGATAGAGCCATTCAGGAAAACCCAAATTCTACAGAAGCCCTCTCCATGAAGGCATACATTTTCCTTGCGGAAGGTGAGAAACAGAAGGCTCTGTCGGCTTATTCGGCCGTTCTTGATATAGATCCCAATCACCTGGACGCGCTTACAAACCGCGCCCTGATTTACATGGAAAACGAAACTTACAAAGCGGCTCTTGAAGATTTGGATAAGCGCATTGCCCAAACCCCCGACGATTGGTCTGCTCATTTTGACAAGGGATATTGCCTTGGGCTGGACGGAGACCACGAAGATGCCATCAAATCGTTTTCCAGGTCCATCGAGTTAAACGAGTCTCATGCGGGATCGTACGCAAACCGTGGATTCTCAAAAATTAACCTTCTCACTAAAGACGGGTTGATAAGGCCGGCGCGCGAAGAGTGCACCGATGCCTGCCGCGATCTTCAGCGCGCGCAAAGTATGGGCGACACTTCTGTGGTAGAAATGATTGAACTCTACTGCGAATAGCCCCCTACTTCATTGGGCTGATGTTTAGCTCGAGGATGTAGTTTAACTGCTTAAAAAGTATTGCCCCCATATTTTTAAGGCGGATGTAAGATTTATTGTTGTGGTAATCGGCGAGTTGGTACTTGAGCTCTTTGAGTTTTTCGGGTGTGGAAATCTCATCTCTGCGCATTACTTTAATCAGGCGCTGCAACTGATATCGGTTTGCTCCTACCCGCCTGCGCATCAGCGTGCGCTCTTCTTTTTGGTACTGTACACGGCTGTTGTGGCCGAGCAAATCTAGCGCCATTTGAACGTATGGCGTGTTCTCTTTGTAAAACTGGGGCAGGTAAATCTTGCAGTTTCCTTCAAATGATTGCTGGTCGAAATCAATCGCCCTAATACGGTATTGCATTTGGTCGAAGTCGGGGGTGACGTCTACCACGAAATTATACGCCCGCATATCACCGAGCAAACGCACAAAACATCGCTCGTTGAATTTTACAAATTCCTTGGCGAGCCTTACTGCATTCATTCCCGAATCCTGAAAATAATTGCCGAGAAACTGATCTCCGGGAATTCCGGAAATGTGCTGCTCCACGAGGGTGTCTTCATTGCAGAGGTAAAAAATCTTATTGGGCGAAAGCATCTCTTCCAGTTCCAGACCGTAAACCCGGCTGGCATCGGCCTTTTTTACGTAATAGTAATCGTAGTTGTCGTTTAGGAGATTCCTAATCTTAATTCTAAAAGGGTTTGAATTTCCGAAAAGGCAGTAATCAACGCTTTCTACCTTCAAATGCTCTACCACACCTTCCACATTATCGGCCGTAATATTGGCGTAGATATGGAGGAGCTTTATAAAAATATCGTCTTGTTCATAGCGAGAGTATAAAACAGATCTCCAAAGGGTATCGTTGCCCTCGATATCATTTACGGGAAAAGCGGTGTCCCACCGAGTGAGGTCGTTGTATCCCAAACCGAAAAGCGAATACCGCTGATAGCGTTTCAGGTATTCTGCAAGAAGCGGTTTTACGGGATAGGATGGTTTCTTTTTAGAAATTTCAATATTAAGACTTTGCGAAGGATCCATTTAAAGAATTTGCGGCAATATACAACCCCCAACAATTCCAATCAAACCGCGGTTAATGGAGTTATCAAAACAACTATATTCGCAATAAACTTGAATAATCCGGAGTGTTGACAATCGCATCAAAAGCGCTCAAAATTTTCTTCGCGTATACTGCACTTTTTGTAGTTGCTGGTGTATTTCCATCCGCCTTAGCTCAAGAAACCATCCGTGGCCAGGTTACCGATTCTGAAACCGGAAAAACCCTTCCATTTGTTCACATTGTAGTCGATGGCGACAAACCTTTTGGAACCACATCAAACATTCAGGGGTCTTACTCCCTGCGAATTCCCGAAGAGCCCGACGAACGGCAGGTGGAGTTCTCCATTGTGGGGTACAAAGCCCTCCAGCTACCCTTTGCAAAACTGGCCGACAATCCGGAAGTAGCTCTTACACCGCAAATTGAAGCACTCGATGAATTCGTCGTCTCAGCCGGCGAAGACCCGGCTTACGAGATGATTAGGCAGGCGGT
>JAIVHP010000416.1 GCA_020201045.1 Flavobacteriales bacterium | reverse complement strand
TGTTTATTCTCGCTTCAGCAGGGTTTATTTCACTAACCTTTTTAGGTAATATCAATTTCAAAGACAGATCGTTAAAGGAGTTAAGTGAAGCGTCGGATGATGGCTTGGCTAAAATAATTAGTAAGACCCCGAAAGCACCGGCATTCGCGATGGTTGGTGAGTTAACCAAAGCTATGGATGAATACGGTCAAAAAATTGTAAATGAGAAAGGTATAAGCAACAGTGAGCGTGTAGGTTTGATTTCGGCGCTCCAGGGCGATGCATCCAACTTCACATCCGGGTTTATCGCCAAAAATTTGGGAAAAGACCGTTGGCGAACTGAAAAATTAAACGAATTCACCGATTGGATGATGGAGCGAGAGTGGGCAGAATTTTCGGAGTTTGAGTCGCAGCTCGAAAAGAAAATTGCCGATCTGAATAATGCTGCAGTGGGTGAGTTTGGAATTTCGAAGGAACGACAAGGACAGGTTAAACTAGATCTGATGCTCGTGGGAACTCCCGATTATTTGCGCACCGGACTCTGGGCCTTAATCATTTTTGGCATGGCTGCACTGGGCGGTTTTCTGCATTTTATCCCGCTGGGTAGAAAGCAAGCCGGAATTCACAACAACCACATCTACCACAAGAAAAGTCAGACGAGAATGGGGCCGGCCATCGTAGTTTTCGTCCTACTCATTGCATTTTATGTGGTGCTTTACCACTTTCCCGAATACCTGGCCAATCAAATTGTTTTGCTCGATCCGCTTTCGTCTACTATGGCCGGCGGCATGGCAGATCAGTGGTTTCTCTACGGATTTATGTACACCCTTTCCATGTTTGTGATGGGGGTGCGGATGTGGCTCAAGTACAAAGGCAACAAATACCAACAGGTGCGAACCGCTTCGGTATTGTTCTTTACAGCTTCTTTTTCGATTATCGGGTAGACCAGTACTTGCAGGAGGGAACCATCGGTTTGTTTCTCTTCTTTTGGGGTATAGTGCTCTTCGCCATCGGCGTGCCGTTGCTTACTTATTTTTACGGCAAGCGATGGTATTGTTCCTGGGTTTGTGGGTGTGGCGGTCTGGCCGAAACGGTTGGAGACCCATACCGCCACTTGAGCGACAAACGCCTGGGTGCATGGCAAATAGAGCGCTGGCTCGTTCACGGAGTGCTGGTGTTTGCCGTGGTAATGACGGTTTTAACGGCTTATACCGCCTTTTCGGGCGAAGCTGAAATTTTGGGAATGAATTCCTACAGCGTGCGATCTACCTATGGCTTTTTTATCGGATTCGTCTTCGCCGGAGCGGTTGGAACCGGGTTCTATCCCATCATGGGAAACCGCGTTTGGTGCAGGTTTGGCTGTCCGCTGGCCGCCTATCTCGGACTTGTTCAGCGCTTTAAGAGCAAATTTAGAATTACCACTAACGGTGGGCAGTGCATCTCCTGTGGCAATTGTTCTACCTATTGCGAAATGGGAATTGATGTGCGCTGGTACGCCCAGCGCGGACAGAATATTGTGCGTTCGTCGTGTGTAGGATGCGGAGTGTGCAGCGCCGTGTGCCCGAGAGGGGTGCTCAATTTGGAAAACGGCAAAGAAGAAGGCAGAATTAACGATAACCCCATTATCATTGGCCGCGACCGGGCTGAGCTTAAACTTTGAAAATCAGGATTATTGATCGTAGATGTGATTATACCCGCTTTCAACGAAGAAAATGCAGTCGGATTGGTCGTTAAAGACATTCCGAAAAAGCTGGTGCGAAATATCGTGGTGGTAGATAACAATTCGTCTGACCGAACCGCTGAAGTAGCCCGGACAGAAGGGGCTGTTGTGGTTCGCGAGCATCATCAGGGATACGGCGCGGCTTGTTTGAAGGGTATAGCTACGCTAATGGACTTTAGCCCCCGGCCCGATGTCGTGGTTTTTCTGGATGCCGATTACTCAGACCATCCAGAAGAGATGGGATCGCTGCTGGCGCCTATTGAATCGGGGAGTGCTGAGCTTGTGATCGGCAGCCGCGCGCTGGGAAAAAGAGAAAAGGGCGCCATGATGCCGCAGCAAATCTTTGGAAACTGGCTTGCCACCAGGTTGATGCGCGTTTTGTATCGGGCAAAGTTCACCGACCTGGGGCCATTTCGGGCAATTACCAGTACAGCGCTCGAGACCATCGAGATGAAAGACCGCGACTTTGGCTGGACGGTAGAGATGCAGGTGAAAACGCTGAAGAAGAACATCGCGGTGGCCGAAGTGCCCGTGAGCTACCGGAAGCGGAGAGGGGTTTCTAAAATTACCGGAACCATCCAGGGAACCGCAATGGCCGGATATAAAATTATTACAACAATTTTTAAGTATGCATAGCTGGGAATGGTTGATTTTAGGAGTTTACGGCGTTTCGATGTCGGTAATCTTTCTGTACAGCCTTGTGCAACTCAGTCTGCTAATCCGCTACCGCAGGCGCCGACAGCCGAAAACGCTGAAATCTATCCCCGAATCGGATTACCCCGAAGTTTTGGTGCAGCTTCCGGTTTTTAACGAATACTACGTGGTGGAGCGGTTGGTAGATGCCGCGGCAAACCTGGACTACCCTAAAGAAAAACTGAAAATTGAACTTCTCGACGACAGCACCGATGAGAGTTTTGAGCTTGGAGCAAAGCGCGTGGAATACTGGAAGGCCCGTGACGTGCGAATAGAGCATGTAAAAAGGCCCGAACGCCTCGGCTTTAAGGCGGGAGCCCTGCAGTACAGTTTCGATCGTTCAGATGCGCCATTTGTCGCCATTTTTGATGCCGATTTTGTTCCTTCTCCCGACTTTCTTAAGAAGAGCTTGCCCCAATTTCAAGATCCCGAAATAGGTATGGTGCAATCCCGCTGGGGCCATCTCAACCGCGATTACTCTCTGCTTACCCGTGTGCAGGCATTTGCGCTCGATGCCCACTTCACCGTAGAGCAAACGGGGAGAAATCTGGGAAACCACTACATCAACTTCAACGGCACCGCTGGGGTGTGGCGCAGGTCGTGCATCGCCGAAGCCGGTGGCTGGAGCGCCGAAACCCTAACGGAAGATTTAGACCTGAGCTACCGCGCCCAGCTCAAAGGATGGAAATTTAAATTTTTGGAAGATGTTGTTTCTCCAGCCGAGTTGCCGGCGGAAATGAATGCGCTTAAAAACCAACAATACCGATGGAATAAGGGCGCCGCCGAATGTGCGGTAAAACACTTGAAAACGGTTTTTACGCGAAAGAATATTCCCCTTTCCACGCGAATTCACGCCTTGTTTCATTTGGGCAATTCTTCCATTTTTATTTGGATTGTAATTTGTGCCATACTCTCCATTCCGCTTTTGTTTCTAAAAGCCGAGTATCCACAATACCGTTACCTGTTTCTGGCAGGAGGGGTCCTTTTAATAAGCTTCTTTATTCTGGCGATTTTTTACTACACATCATTTCGCAATGCCGACGTTTTCCGGTCGAAGTACGCGTTTCTCTGGCTTTATCCGGCGTTTCTCAGCTTATCTATGGGAATGAGCGTACACAATGCCAGTGCTGTGCTTCAGGGCTATGCGGGCCGCAAGACCCCATTTATCCGAACGCCAAAATGGAACTTAGTCGGCAATAGCGGTTCCTGGGTAAATAAAAAATACCTTTCGGTTAAAATTCCGATAAACACCTGGATTGAAGGCCTGCTGGCGCTGTATTTTACGGGTGCGCTCGTGGTTGGTATTGTG
>JAIVHP010000030.1 GCA_020201045.1 Flavobacteriales bacterium | reverse complement strand
CCCAATACGCGCATTCCACCAACGAGCACGGTCATTTCAGGTGGGGTAAGCGTAAGCAGTTGAGCTTTGTCGATCAATAGCTCTTCGGTTGAATATGTATAGGCCTTTTTTTGGTAGTTTCTAAACCCATCGGCAATAGGCTCGAGCACCGCCATCGACTCCACATCGGTTATATCCTGAGTGGCATCGGCTCTTCCGGGTGTAAATGGAACTTCCACTTCATACCCCGCGTCTTTCGCAGCTTTTTCTGTGGCTGCTGCTCCGCCGAGAACAATCAGGTCGGCCATGGAAACTTGCTTTTTCTTGTTTTTTGAATTGAAATCCTTCTGGATTTTTTCAAGCGCTCCAAGTACTTTGTTTAACTGCTCCGGATTGTTCACGTCCCAGTTGCGCTGTGGTTCAAGTCGCAAGCGGCCTCCGTTCGCCCCGCCTTTTCTATCCGAAATACGGAAGGTTGAAGCCGAAGCCCATGCCGCAGAAACCAAAGCACCAACACCCAAGTCTGTATCTAAAATTTGAGCTTTTAGTTTGGCGATATCGGCATCGTCGATTACCGCATATTCCACTTCCGGAATGGGATCTTGCCACAGGAAGTCATTTTTTGGAACTTCAGGCCCCAAATAGGTCACCTTGGGGCCCATGTCTCTATGTGTTAACTTAAACCAGGCTTTTGCAAATGCTTTTTCAAACTCTTCCGGGTTTTCCATAAAGCGCTTGGAAATTTTTCGGTAAGCCGGATCTTCTACCATCGACAAATCGGTGGTAAGCATGGTAGGGCGGTGGGTTTTTGTAGTGTCGAATGCATCGGGCACCATTACCTTTGGCTCTTTGGCTACCCACTGATGTGCTCCCGCAGGGCTCTTTGTCAATTCCCACTCTTCGTTAAATAGTGCTTTAAAATAACCGTGGTTCCACTCGGTGGGAGTAGCTGTCCAAATTACTTCCAGGCCTGAAGTAATAGCGTCTGCTCCTGTACCTGATTTATAATCGCTTTTCCAGCCGAAGCCTTGCTCTTCCATGCCCGATGCTTCGGGTTCAGCACCTACGTGCGATGCGGGTCCGGCACCGTGGGTTTTACCAAGGGTATGTCCGCCGGCAATCAGGGCCACGGTCTCTTCGTCGTTCATTCCCATCCGGCCAAAGGTTTCGCGAATATCAACCGCCGCTTTTACAGGGTCGGGTTCTCCGTTGGGGCCTTCTGGGTTTACATAAATCAATCCCATTTGCACGGCGGCAAGTGGTCTTTCCAGATCGCGGTCGCCCGAATATCTTTTGTCTTCCAGCCATTCGCTCTCCGGTCCCCAGTACACGTTATCGTTAGGTTCGTAAACGTCTTCGCGGCCACCGGCAAAGCCAATGGTTTCAAACCCCATGGATTCGAAGGCTACGTTTCCGGCCAGGATCATAAGATCTGCCCAGGAAATTTTGCTGCCGTATTTCTGCTTGATCGGCCACAATAGCCTACGCGCTTTGTCGAGATTGGCATTGTCTGGCCAGCTATTAATTGGCGCAAACCGCTGTTGGCCTTCTCTCGATCCCCCGCGGCCGTCGCCTGTTCGGTAGGTTCCGGCACTGTGCCACGCCATTCGGATAAACAACCCGCCGTAGTGCCCCCAGTCGGCCGGCCACCATTCCTGAGAATCGGTCATAAGGTCATTCAAATCAGATTTTAGCGCTGCATAGTCGAGGCTGTTGAATGCTTCGGCATAATTAAAGTCTTCACCGTAAGGATTCGATTTTTCCGAATTCTGACGGAGCATGCCTAAATCTAATCTGTTGGGCCACCAGTCTTCGTTGGTCATGCCGCCTGTGCCGTGAATGATTTTTGAATCATCGGTTTTCATCTCCGCTTCTTCTCCGTGAAGAAAAGGACACTTTGCTTCTTCACTTTTCGGGCCCTGCGCGCTTACAGAATACGCTAATAAAAATCCCGCGATTAGTAAGAAATTTTTCATATTTTTTTGAATTTTGGTTTTAAATCTATCGTCCACAAAACTATCAGGATAGTTTGATCGACAAAAACGATAAGAATTATATTGTCATTGATAAAACAGATGAGCTGCCAAAAATATCGGGTTCACCCTAAAATGAAGATAATTATTTTATAGTTCTCCGATTCACATTTCTCGAAATAGCGACTTGGCCTATAAGCTTTGGATTAGAGCAAAGAAGGGTCGGGGTGATTATCCCGATTATCACCGCCGGGACTTTCCAGAGCAACTCTGGTGCGGGGCAGGCATTCCGGAAATTTCTTTTGGATGTATTCAATCATTTTTTCTCTCACGTACACGCGCAGGTCCCAGTTGGTAGGAGAGTTTTTTGCACTCACGAGAATTCTAATTTCTACGGTGTGTTCCCGGGCATCGGTCACTTGCAAAACCTGCACCTTGCCGTCCCATAGGTCGGTAGTTTCCAAAATACGAGAAAGTTCATCCCGCAAGGCTTTAAAAGGAATGGTGTAATCGGTGTGGATAAATACAGACCCAATAATGTCAGCCGATGTTCGAGTCCAGTTTTGAAAAGGCTTTTCCAGGAAATACGTCGTAGGCAAAACCATACGGCGCTTATCCCAAATCCGCACCACAACGTAAGTGAGATTGATTTCTTCAATCCATCCCCATTCGTTTTCCACCACTACAGCATCGTCTATTCTAAAAGGTTGGGTGATGGCGATCTGAATTCCGGCAAGAAGCGTACCTACCACTTTTTGGGCCGAGAGACCGATAACGATACCGGCAACACCCGCCGAAGCGAAAATGCCGATCCCAATTTTTCGTATACCGTCGAATGAGAGTAATACAGCGGCAACCGTAAACAATACGATGATAAAAATCACGACCTTTTCCAGGATGTTGATCTGGGTGTAAACCTTTCTGGATTGCAGGTTATCTTCCTTATCGAGGTCGTGCCGCTTTAGAACTACGGATTTTATTGTTTTGCTAAGCCCGATTAAAAACCACGAAAAGCCGATGATCACGAGAATGTGACTGTAGTCGTCAATGATGACATTATGCCCGTATTCATCGTTTTCGAAAAAGAAATCGGCAAGAGCCGGAGCCAGAGAAAAGAGCAGCATAAAAAGCAGGCTCGGTATAAGTCGGGTATATTTTTTCATGAGTGGACGATTTTGGTGTTCGCGAGCATTTTGTGAAAATGCACGAAAAATTCAAACGGGATGTAAAACAACCTGTAAAAGCAGGGAAAAGTGAAGATATTTCAACGATTTGCCCCTAGAATGCGGTAGTTTAAAATTTGCGGGGGCGTTAAAATACGTAATGGTTTAATCAAGGTCTGGGTGGGGAAGGATCCAATCGGAGTGTTTAAAGTGGCTCCATTCTACCGAAGCAAGATCAACATTTGGATCTATAATTGGCGCCACCGGCCGACCGTTTAGACTTGCCGCTGCGTGGGCGTGTACAGTAACGTTCATGTTTTTATCGCGGTATTCGGCGCTCAATCGCTGCGCATACTGCCAGGCCATATCCGGCCGGGTAGCCAATTTTCGGGCTCGTTTGTCCCATATTCGGTTAGATGGATAAACCCTTTCTATCACCTTTCCTTCTTCGTCTTTTACTTCGTAGTAAATGGTTCCCCATTTCGAACGCAGCATCATGTGCCACGACAATCGATGTGCTTCTTCGGTCCAATGCGAACTTCCGGGATAAAAGAAGTGGCGAATAGGCAGGGCGAGCATCAAGGTGAGAAAAAGCCCTATTGTCCATTTTGTAATCCCCGTTCTTATTGGCACAGCCATCGATAGCTCATCGGTGTTAATAGCGTTTCGGAAAAACAGTTTTCTAATCGTTTTGGCGTCAAAAAACAACACCGAAGCGATAAGCATCATGTACGGGAAAATCCCGATTTTAAAAACGATTGAATTGAAAAGATGGAAGAATATGGACACTCCAAAAGCGAGCTTGCGGGTGGGTTTCCACCAAAGTGCCGGAATAACCAACAAATCAAAGAATATACCGCCGTATGCGATGAGATAGATAAACCAATCGCTGTCGCTCAGTAGACCGATTACGGGCATGTCTGCCTTTGAGCTGAGAAAAATACCAACCGTTGTTCCGTCTAACCAGTCGGGGTAAATTTTTGCCAGCGAAGCAAACGTGTAGACGATGAGCAGCAGAATTTTAAAAATCCAAATATGCCAATACGGAGTGGTGATTGTTTTTTCTACCCGTCCCTGTTTCACATCGAGAGAAGCGAATTTATGGGCGGGGAGAAAACAAAATATCCCACACATGATGAGCAGGAGGTAGTAATGGTTATTGTAGCTCGTTTTTTGGCCGAGGTAAACCGCCGCCCATAAAACGGTGTAGGCCAGTATAGCTAACCGGTAACGATAGCCCAGAGCCACCGCGACTCCCAACACACCAAGCGTGGCGTAAATGGCGTAAGCCTGCGGCCCAACAATTATCTGCAAAAAATCAAATCCAATAAAATTAAATGTGAAATCTGCTTCTACATAATTTCGGCGCACCCAACCGGTGAGAATGGCTCCAAAGCCTTCGGCGGCCATTAAAGTTCCCATTAAAATGCGGTAAACCGCCAGCGGAGCAATATCTCTTTTCTGAAAAAGAAAGTTTGAATTAATCACGGGGTGAATTTACATCACCCAAAAGAAAGTACCCAGATATTTCCACTAATCAGAAATCAGCGCCGCTCCACATAATTTTATTCATATCGCCGGGTATTGCACTTATTTTTGTGGTAGAAATTAATCGTTAAATCATGAAGCTCTCCAGAAATTGGAAAATTGTAATCGGTATTTTAACCATTGCACAGCTATTTATCGGGCTGTTTTTTCTCGTGTGGTTTCTATCTTCCCTGCTTCCATTAATTGCTGCGGGAAATGATGCTGCAATTGATTCTCAATTCTTTGCTTCCATTGGCGGAATTATTGTTTTAATTGCATTTCTGACCTTGCTCAGCTTCGGCGTATTGGTGTTTTACCTCATACACGCCGGCACCAACCGCCACATCACAAATACCATGAAGGTGGTGTGGATTGTTCTCTTATTATTATTTGGTTCCATTGTAGAAGTGGTCTACTTCTTTATGGAAATTGTTCCCGAAAAATCAATGACTGCGCGGCTGGAGCAGGATTAAGGCTCGTCGTAATCTACAATCATTGTTGGTGTGGTGGGGTGAGACTGGCAAGTTAAAATATACCCTTCTTCCACTTCCTTATCGGTAAGCGCATAGTTCACTTCCATTTCCGCAGCGCCTTCCATCACCTTGGCTCTGCACGTACAGCAAGATCCGCCTGTGCAAGCGTAAGGAGCGTCTAATCCGGCGTCTAAAACGGAATCGAGTATAGTTTCTCCTTCCGGCACGGTAATTTCCACTTCATCGCCGTCTAAAACAACCATAACCTTGCATTCGCCCGAACCGCTTCCCGCGTCGTTGTCGGCCACTTTTTCTTTTACTCCTGCTTCCTCGGCAGTTGTAAAGAGCTCAAAGTGCACATTGTCTTTGGCATATCCGTTGCTCAGAAGCCAATCCTTAACGCCCATGATCATTTCAAAAGGTCCGCAGAGAAAAGCTTCATCAGCTTTCTTGATATCGTCGAACTTCGTTAAGAGATCGGAACACTTTTCGGGCGAAATCCGGCCGCTAAACATCGGGTCGGAAGTTTCTTCACGACTCAGAATGTGAATCACCTGAAGACGGCCGCGGTATTTTTCTAAAAGACTGTCGAGCTCGTCTTTGAAAATAATTTGTTCGGTATTTCTGTTTCCGTAAAAAAGCGTGAATTTATTGTCCGGATGCGCGTTTAAAGCCGTTTTAAGGAGCGACATAACCGGTGTAATTCCACTCCCGGCGGCAAATGCCAAATAGTGCTGTTCTTGCGGCTGCGGCATTTCGGTGTAAAAATTTCCCATCGGGGTCATTACATCCAATTCGTCACCTACGCTTAATGTTCTGTTCAGAAAGGGACTCATGCGTCCGTTTTCGATTTCCTTCACCGCAATCCGCATGTGGGGATCTGCAGTAGGGCTGGAGCAAACCGAATATGATCGGCGAACTTCTTCGCCCTTAATTTCTTTCTTTAATGTAAGGTATTGCCCTTGCTTGTAAGAAAATTCGCTTTTCAGCGAATCTGGAATATCGAAGGCAATGGAAACGCATTGGGGCGTTTCGCGTTTGATGTCTTTTACTTTTAGTTTATGGAAACTCGGCATGTGTAATTGGCTAATTTTAGGCTGCAAAAATAGGGCAACACTTGGTTACCGCAAATTTTGTTGGTACAACGCCTGATATTTGAGATTGTTCTTTCCAAAAAAGCTTCTTTGGAAGAATTAGAAATTGAATGTAAAGCGATGGGCTTTACGCTAAAAGCCCGACGATTAATTCTTCGATTCTCCGTGGGAATCAATACTGTAGTTGATTTCAATTAATAACCTAAGAGTTCGGTAAGGGCATTCCGGACTTTTTCGCCGTTGGGAATCATAGCAAATTCAAGTGTCGAATTTAGGGGAATGGCCGGCATATCTTCCGAGCCAATTACCCGAACCGGCGCGTCGAGGGATTCGAAACAATGATCTGCGATAGAACCGGCAATGCTTCTTGCAAAATTGCACCCAATGGCTTCTTCGGTAATAATCAGGCATTTTCCGTGTTTTTTTACCGTCTTGTACACCAGCTCTTCATCCCAGGGAGAAACAGATCGCAGGTCTACGATTTCCACGCGACCGCTAAAGGTTTTCGCTGCTTCTTTGGCCCAATAAACGCCCATTCCGTATGCGATGATCGCGGCGGTATTTCCCTGCTCCGTTTCCGTTTTATCAGCTTCCAAAGCAATACGGCCTTTGCCGATTGGTATGACATAGTCTCTGTCGGGAAGCTTTGATTTAGCACCGGCAGTGCCTTTTACCTTGCTCCAGTAAAGCCCTTTGTGCTCCAGTACAACTACCGGGTTGGGATCGTAGTAAGCCGATTTTAGCAAACCTTTCAGGTCGGCACCCGTGCTCGGGTAAACCACCTTAATGCCGCGAATACTGGTGAGAATAGATTCTACACTTGATGAGTGATAAGGGCCACCGCTGCCGTAAGCTCCAATCGGAACTCTAATTACCGCACTCGCCGGCCATTTTCCATCAGACAGATAATAGCTTCTGCTGAGCTCGGTAAAGAGCTGGTTAAGCCCCGGCCAGATGTAATCGGCGAATTGTACTTCTACGATTGGCTTTAAGCCCGCGGCCGACATTCCCACCGTACTACCTATTATAAAGGCCTCCATGATCGGGGTGTTAAAAACCCGGTCGTCGCCAAATTTTTTGGCCAAAGTGGCCGCTTCGCGGAAAACACCGCCGAGCCTTCCGCCAACATCCTGACCGTACAGAAGCGCTTCGGGATGATCTTCCAGAATTTCCTGCACTGCAAAGAGAGCGCAGTCTACCATCAAGGTGAGTTCGGCATCTTTTGGCGTTCGCTCTCCTCGCTCTTCTGTGATGGGAGTGGGAGCGAAATCGTGTGTAAATAAATCTTCGGGTTTTGGGTCCGGTTCATTCAGAGCACTCTCGTAGTCCTTTTCTACTGCGGTAATCGTTTCCCCGGCGATTTTATCCAATTCAGCTTCTTCAAATCCCAACTCAAGCAAGTGGGTTTTGAGTCTTGGAAGGGGGTCGCGCTTTTGCTCTTCTTCCAGGTCGTCGCGGTAAAACTCCATTCGCACGCCCGAAGTGTGGTGGTTTAGCAGTGGAACTTTGGCGTGAATAAGGAAAGGCCTTCGCTCTCTTCTCACTTTCGAAAAAACATCCGAAACGGTATTCCAGGAAGCATCTATATCTGTTCCGTCTATCGAAATTGCTTCCAACCCTTTAAAACCTCGCGCGTAGTAAGCGGCATCGTTTGCCCTTACCTCGTCTACGCTGGCAGAAATATCCCATTCGTTATCCTGCACCAGATATACGATTGGGAGTTGCTTTAAAGCAGCCATTTGCAAAGCTTCGCTAATTTCTCCCTCGGTCATGGCAGCATCGCCGATGGAGCATACCACAAGCGGGTTTTCGTCGCCTTCGTCTTCAACGAGTTTATTGACTTCCTTGAGCTTTAACCCCATAGCTACACCGGTACTCGGAATAGCCTGCATGCCAGTGGCGCTGGAGTTGTGTGGGATTTTTGGCATGTTCTCCCGGTTTAAGCTCGGGTGGGAGTAATAGGTTCTACCACCGGAAAACGGATCGTCCTTTTTAGCCAGAAGCTGCATCATTAATTCCTTTGGTTCCATGCCGATTCCCAGCAAGATGGAGTCGTCGCGGTAGTAGGGGAAAACAAAGTCCTGAGATTTGAGCTGCATCCCACATGCGAGCTGAATAGCTTCGTGGCCACGGCTTGTAGCGTGAACGTACTTTGCCGTTACTTCTTTGTTCTTCTCGTAGAGCACCGTCATCGCCTTGGCGGTATTCATCATCCGCCAAATTTCCTTCAGCTTATCGCTGGTGAGCGTTTTTTCAGGTGTCGCTTTTTTCATTGTATCTGTTGCCATCAATCCTTCTTGTGCCTGCAAATTTAAGAACTTCGGAAGGATGTGTCAGTCCCATGCGTTTTTATTCGATATCTGTGCTTATTCTACCTTACAATTGGGAAGGTTTTAAGAATTTTGACGGGATTATTTTTGATTATCACAACTTCACTACTTTTGCAACCTATGATTTTACCTATTGTTGCATATGGCGATTCCATACTTAAAAGGGAAGCCGAAGATATTACCAAGGATTACCCGGGTCTCGACGAACTGATTGACAATATGTTTGAGACCATGTACAATGCGCAGGGAGTAGGTTTGGCTGCACCCCAAATCGGCGAGTCTATTCGGCTGTTTATTGTAGACGCTTCGCCTTTCGGCGATGATGAAAAAGATCCCGAAGCGCAAAAAGTAAAAGACTTCAAAGAAGTATTTATCAATGCCGAAATAGTAGATCGATCGGGCGATGAATGGATTTTTCAGGAAGGCTGTCTGAGTATTCCGGCCATCCGCGAAGACGTGAACCGCGAGGATACCATTCGCATTCAATATTACGATCGCGACTGGAATTTTCAGGAAAAAGAGTTCGACGGGTATGCAGCGCGCATTATCCAACACGAATACGACCACATTGACGGCATTTTATTTACCGACCATTTGAATCCGCTGAAGAAGCGGCTCCTGAAACGCAAATTATCCGACATCAGCAAAGGTGTTGTGGATGTGAAGTACAAAATGAAATTTCCATTAGCTAAAAAGAAAAAAATATGAGACAAGTATTCGGATTTATCGCTTTAGTTTTGATTGCAACCGCCTGTTCGGGACCTGAAGACCCCGAAGTAAAAGAGAGCCTGAAAAGCAACACCGAGCGACACCGCGAAATGGTGAAGACCATTGATAGCTTACAGACTTTGGTCTTTGCCGAAGATGCCGATATGAAGAGCCCGGCCACCGGAGAACTTCTGAAGCAATACCTGCGGTTTGCCAAAATGTTTCCCGGCGACAAGGAAAGGTCTCCTGAGTATTTGTACAAAGCGGCTGCGCTTTCGCGCGCGAATAAACTTCCGGTAAAAGCCGTAAAACTCTACAGCGAGATTTTAAAGAAATATCCCAATTACATCAAAGCTCCCGAAGTAGCTTTTTTACTTGCGTTTACGTACGACGAAGACTTGAAACAACAGGAAGAAGCCCGCAAGGCATACCAAAAGGTTGTCGATGATTTTCCGGGCGATACCTGGGCCGAACAAGCAGAAGAAAGGCTGAAAACAATCGATATGACCGATGAAGAGCTGATGGAGAAATTTATGGAGAAGAATCAAAAATCGGGCGACGAGGCATCATAGAGCAGTTTCCAATCTGAATTCAAAGCCGTTTCACCTCGTGGCCCCGCGTAAATAGATATGGGCGTTTTGATGGGGGCGCTGCCTATTTTTTGCAGCCCCACAACATCGGCGATCAAATTAAACTCACCTACCACTTTATCTCCCACTACTAGCTTGTAGTTTAAACCGTCGGGTAGGGG
>JAIVHP010000188.1 GCA_020201045.1 Flavobacteriales bacterium | reverse complement strand
TCCCTGCAGGTCGGTTAGGCGCGTGAGCGTATCGTCCATTTGGATGTAGCTAAAGGTATCGAGGTCGTCGCGCACATTCATCTCTTTTATCTGATCGCCCTGAAGCATGGCCAGCCAGGTTACTTTATTTGATTTCTGAGAAATAAGCGCGTAATCCCCTTCGCTTAAATTGTCGGCCACATTTTCTTTCCAATCCTTTTCGTCGGTAGAGTTGCGCAGTTGGAGCCGCAGCGCGTGAATCCACGCCAGTTGCCGCTGCACCACCTGTATGCTTTCGTCCCACAATTGCTGCGGAACGTTTTTGGGATCTACAATGGTGAGCACTTGCCGCGTAAGGGTTCGACTTTCATTTACAATTCCACCCCAGATCTTTCGCGCTTCCCACCACCTTTCGTAGGCCGATGAGTTTTTAAATCCCAAAATAATCGCCAGCGCTGTACCCAGAATAGCAACTACGGGAATGGGCACTACAACGGCCTTTGCTCCAAAAAAGTAGTGCGAAAAATACGCGAGCGAGGCGCAAAAGAGACTGATTAATATGTTTTTCCACGAGTACCTCAGGGCAGTGTGGAGTTGAAATCGCCTTCTTACAATCATGCTCAGTCTCTATTTTAATGAAGCGGCTTTTAAGCCGAAGCCCAAACTTAGCAAATTCTCGTGAAGGTTGATTCCCAGGATGCCCTTGCCTGAATCTTTCTAAAATAACCAACCAGAGGGCTTCACAGAAAAGGTTTATGTTTTGGTGTGGACGGCTTATTGCAATCCGAATTCCGACCCACAACCGGTGTTATGCGCGTCCAGATAATCGAAAGGAGCTTCCGTCACTCCAGATAAACATCGTACTTCTCATCCAGGTATTTGATGGTTTTTTTTATCAACATTTCGAGTTGTTTTTGGTCGATGTCTGCGAGTTTTTTCACGTAGATGCAAGCCCTGCCTTTTTTAAATTTCCCTAGATTTTCCAGAAGATTTGCGTGCTCGTCGAGGCCGGTAAACACGTAAAGCGATATGGCCGTTTTGCGCGGAGAAAAACCGATAAGGGGTGCATCGCCTTCGTGGCCGCTGGGGTATTTATAGTGGTACCTTCCAAACCCGATAATGCTCGGTCCCCACATTTTTGGCTCGCATCCCGAGATCTTTTTCATGATTTTGAGCAGCGCGTAGCTGTCTTGTTTTTTCTGCTCGGTATCGGCAAAGTCGTCAATAAATTGAACCACGTTCACCCCGGTTGGGGCGGTTTTGTTTTTTGCCATGGCGATGGGTTTAAAATTTTGAGTAAAGATAGATTTGTTGCGCCGAAGTGCAATTTTGGTGATGTGACATTTGTTTTGCGATCATCTACTTTTTGGGAAAGGATATAAACCGCGTAGGTGCAAACAAACCTACCTCTCGTTAACCATTCTACTCGAGTAGCTCAGGCCGATTTCTTTTTTCACATCGTCCATAAGTCGCGATAGCTCTGAGCTGAGGCGATGGGGCAATTTCTCACTTTCGATGCGCCCGTTTTTCAAACACGTGGTTACTTCGTCTATTTCGTGCACATATCCATTGCCCAGGTGGGGAATATCGCGTACTTCCGGCCCCATTCCATCGCGGAGCAAGGTTATTTTTTCCGTGTGGTGAAACTGCTTGTGCATTTTAATGCTCCCCCGGGTTCCGTGGATATAGGCCTCGGTTGGGGTATCTGCTTCGAAGGTAGAATCGAGCACAGCCACTGCGGAATTGGCGTAATCAAAGAGTACGGCGCAAGAACCGTCTACCGCTGTTTTGGTCATTCGCGCTGTGGCCTTTATATTTTTGGGATACCCGAGGGTAAGCAGGCTCAAAAAAATAGGGTAGATGCCGATATCGAGCAGGGAGCCGCCGCCGAGCGTTTTATTGAATAGCCTGCTTTCGGGGTCGAAGGCAGATTTAAAACCGAAGTCGGCGCGGATAAAGATCAGGTCTCCGATGGCACCCGATTGGATTAAGTCGAGCACAGTTTCCGTGGCGGGAATAAACCGCGTCCACAAGCCCTCCATCAAAAACAGGTTTTTAGATCGCGCCAGGTCGATGCTGGCTTCCGCTTCGCGGCCGTTTATACCCAGGGGCTTTTCGCACAAAACCGCCTTTTCATTTTCGAGGCACATTTTGGTGAGTTCGAAGTGAAAGGCGTGCGGAGTTGCGATATATACCACGTCTATATCGGGAGCTTGGGCCAGGGCGCGGTAATCGCCGTAATGGGATTTGACGTGGTAGCCTGCCGCAAAATCCGCTGCCTTTTCTGCATTTCGCGAAGCCACTCCCTGCAGCGTCACACCTTCCGAATGCAAAAGATCGGCGGCAAATTTATGGGCTATTTTGCCCAGTCCGATTATTCCCCACCTGATGTTGTTTTGCATTTTGGATTTGTTTTACTGCGGCCCGCCACAGCGCCTAAACTGCCGCATCCGCAGCGTAGCCATTCAACTCATTTCCGCTAAGATAATCCGCTGCGGTGCTCAAACAGGCAAAGCACACATTTTTAATTCTTGTCACCATCGAATATTGGTGCGAATTTTAAAAACTCCCATTCCCAATCGAAGCGCAGTGGAGATCTCGAAGAATTTCGGGACTTTCAAATAAATGGTTTAGATTTAGGGTGTAATCGATGATTTTTAACCCGATACACACCAACAGTTAATTGAGATATTTAAAACAACACACATTGGCCAATGAAATTTGAATAAAACGATGTCAAACAAACCTTCGAACTCAAAATTCCACTCTCAAATTGTTGACTTATTGCAATCGGCAAGAAACAAGGTTGCGCGTACCATCAATCAAACAATGGTGAC